>JASFUE010000036.1:0-16457 GCA_050050435.1 Burkholderiales bacterium
AACGACTCCTTCGACAAAAAGCCTAATGATGTCGTCAGCCCGCGGCACAGACTATCTCCATCAGCGCCACTAGCCTGCAAGCGAGGTTAGGCACGACATCGCAATCGGAGCGCGCAGTAGCTTTGGCAGTGTGTTGAAAAACCTCGCGAGCGGCCTTCAGCTGGGTGCCCCGACTTGTTCCACTTTTCCAGGGCAGTCTCGGTGTCAATTTCGCAAAAGAGCGTAACGAGCGGTTCGAGCCCAAGGAGCCGCGCAGCGCACGACGAAGACATACCCAAGTAGGTAGGCGAGGAGTAAGCGAGCACGCGACACAGCGATCGGACCGCGCAGTAGCTTTTTAGCTGTAGTCGAGCCCCATCGCTTCCCTCACATCCCTCATCGTCTCATTCGCGAGCTTGCGTGCACGATCGTTGCCATCGGCGATGATATTTCTGACCAGTGTCGGATCATCCAGGTAAACCTGTGCGCGTTCGCGTATCGGTGCGAGTTCTTTCTGTATTCCTTCTATGACCGGCTGCTTGCATTCGATGCAGCCGATTCCAGCACTGCGGCACCCCTGCAGTACCCAGTCACGTGTCTTGTTATCGGTATAGACGGCATGCAGTTGCCACACCGGACATTTTTCCGGATCACCCGGATCGGTACGTCTGACACGGGCCGGATCAGTCGGCATCGTCCGAACTTTCTTCTCGACGCTTTCGGCATCTTCGCGCAATGCGATGGTGTTGTTGTAGGATTTGGACATCTTCTGCCCATCCAGCCCGGGCATGCGGGATGCCTCGGTGAGCAACGCCTGGGGTTCTGACAGGATCATCTTCCCGCCACCTTCCAGATAGCCGAACAGGCGCTCCCTGTCTCCCATGGACAGACTCGCCGCCTCATCCAGCAAGGCATGGCCTTTCTCCAGGGCGTCGTCGGCTCCTTGTTCCTGATAACGGGTGCGCAGTTCGCGATAGAGCCTTCCGCGCTTTCCTCCCAGTTTCTTGATAGCTGCTTCAGCCTTCTCCTCAAATCCGGGTTCGCGCCCGTAAACGTGATTGAAGCGCCGTGCAATCTCGCGGGTGAATTCGATGTGCGGGACCTGATCTTCGCCAACCGGAACGAGATTGGCGCGATAGATCAGGATGTCCGCACTTTGCAACAGCGGGTATCCGAGGAAACCGTAGGTGGAAAGATCTTTTTCCGCCAGTTTCTCCTGCTGGTCCTTGTAAGTAGGAACGCGCTCGAGCCAGCCCAGCGGCGTGATCATCGACATGAGCAGGTGCAATTCAGCATGTTCTGGCACCCGCGACTGGATGAACAGCGTTGCCAGGGCCGGATCGACTCCGGCCGCGAGCCAGTCGATCAGCATGTCCCAGACGTTTTCCTCGATCATTTCGGGCGTGTCGTAATGCGTCGTCAACGCATGCCAGTCCGCCACGAAAAACAGACACTCGTGTTCGTGCTGAAGCTTGACCCAGTTCTTGAGCACGCCGTGGTAATGCCCCAGGTGCAAGGCACCGGTTGGGCGCATTCCCGATAGCACCCGATCATCGAACATGAAACAAATACTCCCCTAGATGCCGAAAACGGATTTCAAAACATACAGGGCGGCAGCGATGATCGGCAGCATCACGCGCCCGAGAATGCCGGTAAACAAGAGCACCATCAGAATCACCATGCCATACGGTTCTATTCTGGCGAACTGATAGGCCAGCCGGTGTGGTAAAAGACTCACCGCGATTCTTCCGCCATCGAGCGGGGGAATCGGAAACAGATTCAACACCATCAAAACCAGATTGATGATGATCCCGCCCTCTGCCATCCGTAGCGCCGGTTCGGAAAAATAATTGATCGGCATGATCGCGACAAATTTGAAAAACAGCGTCCAGATCATCGCCATGAATAAATTCGCACCGGGGCCAGCCGCCGCAACCCAGAGCATGTCGCGCTTGGGATTGCGCAGCATGCCAAAGTTCACGGGCACCGGCTTGGCCCACCCGAAGGCGAACTTGCCTCCACTGGCGAACAACACCACTGCGGGTATCAACAGTGTTCCAACCGGGTCAATATGGCGTATCGGATTCAGGCTGATGCGCCCTGCCTGGTAGGCAGTCATGTCACCAAAATGGCGTGCTGCATAACCATGTGCGGCTTCATGCAGCGTAATTGCGAAGATTGCGGGGATCGCATACAGCGCGACGAGTTGAATCAGATGAGCAATGTCCATGAATCAGCCGACGCCTTCCAGGCCAAAAGGTTCGAGCGAGCCCTTCCCCGCGCGAATCAACTCGGGCGTATCGCTGGTCAGATCGATTACGGTCGTCATTTCCAGTCCGCACGAGCCGGAATCAATGATCATGTCGACCTTGTGTTCCAGCTCATCGCGCACTTCTTCGATGTCGGGCGGCGGCAATTGTTCTCCGGGCAGAATCAGGGTCGAACTCAATATAGGCTCTCCGAGTTCATCGAGCAATGCCGACACCACCGGATGATCAGGCACCCGCAGCCCGATCGTTTTGCGCCGTGCATGGAGTAATCGCTTGGGAACGTCGCGGCTAGCCCTCAAAATGAAGGTGTAACTGCCCGGGGTGGCCATGCGTAAGAGCCGGTACTGCACGTTGTCCACAGTCGCATAGTGAGAGATCTCGGAGAGCGAACTGCAAACAAGGGTGAAATGGTGAGCTTCATCAACATCCCGCACCCGGCGCAAACGTTCCAGTGCATCCTTGTTTCCGATCTGGCAACCGAGTGCGTAGCAGGAGTCGGTCGGATAGACCAGCAGCCCGCCCGAACGCAGTATTTCCACCGCCTGTCTAACGAGGCGGGCTTGGGGATTACCGGGATGGATTCTGAGAAATTGAGCCATGGCAGCGCCGCAGCGCGTGTCTAATGCGGCGCGGGAAGCGGGGGTACCTGCTATGCATCCGTTCGATGACGTAACACGTACCAACATGTGGGGAGGACCGGCCTCGACGGCAATGCCGGACGTATTCCCGCCCCCCGAATGTAAATACAACGTGTACCAACCTGCATGTCAAAACGACATCATAGCAAAATCCGCGGCGCACTCCGTGACCTGAAATCGCACCGGCGGCTCCGGTCTGCCTTGCTGGCGGCGATGGCTGCAGTTGCGGCACTCGCCTTACCTGCCCACGCGGTGGAATGTTCCGCTCGCAGCAGCTCGCACCGTGTGGCCTTGCTCGAGCTCTACACTTCCGAGGGCTGCAGCAGCTGCCCGCCGGCGGATCGCTGGCTGGGTGCGCTTCGCGACCGTGGCGTGCGCGAGGACCAGACCGTGGCCTTGGCATTTCATGTCGATTACTGGGATTACATCGGCTGGAAAGACCGCTTCGCCCAGCCCGCATTCGCCGCCCGGCAGCGCCTCGTGGCCGCGCGCAACGATGCTTCTTTCATCTACACCCCGCAATTCGTCCTCGACGGGCGGGATCTGCGCCGGCCCTGGCTGCCGGGTACGCTCGACAAGCGCCTCGCTGCTATTAATCGGGCGGACGCGAACTTCGACATCAGCGCCACCCTCGAGGTTGACAGGGCGCAGGCCGCACTGTCCGTCCATGCGCGCAATAATGACCGCGACAAGGCACGGTTCTTCGTTGCCCTGTATGAAAATGGATTGAGCACCGAAGTCAAGGCCGGTGAGAATGCCGGCAAACGGCTCTACCACCAGTTTGTCGTTCGCGTGCTCGAAGGCCCGTTGATTGTTGAACCGGGCGTCAGCCTCGAACAGCAATACCGCTTCGATCTTTCCGCCTATCCCAGGCGCGCCAATCTTGGCATTGCCCTGTTCGCCGAGAACGGTACTTCCGGCAACACCATGCAGGCAATGGCGCTGCCTGTCTGCACTGAATCCCGCTAGTCCGCCTGGCGAACACAGGTTCGTGGTTCATACAGCGCCTGCAAACGCACACGCTTGCCATCATCGAACAGGCACGGCATGCCCGTTCCGGATCCGGTGGCTGCGAAACAGGTACACTCTCAAGCTTCAAGCGGCAACCACTTGCGACGCAACGTCCGGTTGCCAGCCACGAATTCAACCTGCTTACGATGATGAAACATTCTCCGATTGACTGGCAATTGCCATATGCATCCCGGCGCAGTCCGGTTCTGGCGCGCAATGTCGTCGCCACATCGCAACCCCTCGCAGCGCAGGCTGGCCTGCGCATGCTGCTAGCCGGCGGAAACGCCGTCGATGCCACCATCGCCACGGCGATTGCCCTGACCGTGGTCGAACCGGTCATGAATGGCATCGGCTCGGACGCATTTGCCATCGTCAGTGACGGCGCCGGCCTGCAAGGCCTCAATGCCTCCGGGCGAGCGCCGCAAGCCTGGAGCCCCGAGCGATTCAAGGGGCTTGCAGATATGCCCACTGAAGGCTGGGACAGCGCCACCGTTCCCGGCGCGGTGTCGGCGTGGGTGGCTTTGTCAGAACGCTTCGGCAAACTGCCCTTCGCGCAGTTGTTCGTGCCGGCTATCGAATATGCCCGGAACGGTTTTTCAGTCTCACCGACAATCGCGTTGCAGTGGTCCAACCAGATTGCCCGGCTGAAGGATCAGCCCGGGTTTGCCGAAGCATTCATGCCCAACGGCCGCGCCCCAAAAGCAGGCGAGCGTGTCTGCCTGCCCGACCACGCAATAACATTGCAAGCCATTGCCGACACGCGCGGCGATGCGTTCTATCGCGGCGATCTGGCTGCGAAAATGTCTGCTCACAGCAGCGCGCATGGCGGTGTCATGACAACCGAAGATCTCGCTGCGCATCAGGTTGACTGGGTTACTCCGATTTCGAATACCTATCGCGGTCTCGAACTGCACGAAATCCCGCCCAATGGACAAGGCGTCGCCGCACTCGCCGCGCTGGGGATTCTGAGTCGCTTTGACATTGCATCAATGCCGGCGGAATCGGTCGAGGCAGTACATTTGCAGGCCGAGGCGATGAAACTCGCGTTTGCCGATACCTACCGCTTCGTCTCCGATCCGTCGACGATGACAATTTCGGCTGCAGACCTGTACGACGAGGCCTATCTCGATTCGCGCGCCGCTCTCATCAACCTTTCGCGCGCTGGAGAATTCGGCCCGGGTGAGCCCGGCGGATCGGAAACGATCTATCTTACGGCGGCAGACGAATCCGGCATGATGGTTTCGTACATCCAGTCCAATTACAGCGGGTTCGGCTCAGGCGTGGTTGTCCCGGGCACTGGAATCAGCATGCACAACCGTGGCGCCTGCTTCAACCTGACCGTCGGCCATCCCAACTGCGTAGCTGGTGGCAAGCGTCCGTTCCACACCATCATTCCGGGGTTCGTCACCGCCGGTAATCAACCGCTGATGAGTTTCGGCGTCATGGGCGCAGACATGCAGGCACAGGGTCACGTCCAGATGGTGGTGCGCACTGCAGACTATGCACTCAATCCACAGGCCGTCGCCGATGCACCTCGCTGGAAAGTCATGCCTGATGGCCGGCTGCTGATCGAGGAAACCTACGGCGAGGCCGTTATCAAGGGGCTCGCCAAACTCGGCCATAACGTGGTGACAATGCCCTACGGCAGCCATGACTACGGCGCAGCCCAGTTGATTCGCAAAATGGACTTCGGCTACGCCTCGGGCTCAGAGCCGCGGCGCGACGGCCAGGCCGTCGGTTACTGAAGACAGCCGCACCTGGCGGCGCAGCCTTCGCAAAACGCCGCCAGCCGAATCAGCCGTTCTTGCTCTGCTTGAGCGCGTTTTCGCGGATGGCGCTGAGCTTGCCGCGCGTGGTGATGGCTTCCGGATCGACGCGAATCTCGATCAGCGCCGGGCCTTCGTGCGCCAACGCCTGTTTCAGCACATCCGGAAACTCTTCGGTACGTTCAACGCAGGCGCCATACAAACCATAGGCCTTTGCCAACGCGGCGAAGTCCGGATTGTTCAAATGTGTGGCGTGTACGCGCGCCGGATAATCGCGCTCCTGGTGCATCCGGATGGTGCCGTACATACTGTTGTTGAATACCAGGAACAGCACTTTCAGATCGTATTGCACTGCAGTCGCGATCTCCTGGCCATTCATCAGAAAGCAGCCGTCACCGGACGCACTGACAACGACCCGGTCCGGACACGCCACTTTCGCCGCAACCCCTGCCGGCACCCCGTAACCCATTGCGCCGTTGGTCGGTGCAAGCTGGCTGCGATAACCCGCGTATTGCCAGTAGCGCTGGATCCAACCGCTATAGTTACCGGCGCCGTTTGTCATGATGGCGTCCGCGGGCAGTTGTTTGCGCAACTCGAGCATGACCTGCGCAAGATCGACGTCACCCGGTGAGGACTGCGGCTCGATGTTCGCTTCATAATCCTTGCGCGCCTGATGCGTCCAGTCGCGCCACGCCGCCGAGTCCACCGGTGGCATCACCGATGCCAGATGGGCGAACTCGCCCATGTCGGCATTGATCATCAAGTCCGCTTCGTATACGCGGCCAAGCTCTTCAATCCCGGCGTGCACATGCACCAGTTTCTGCACCGGGCACGGTGCGCTGATCAGTGTGTATTCGCCCGTCGTCATTTCACCCAGGCGCGGGCCAACGGCAATGATGAGATCGGCTTCGCGTACCCGCTTTGCCAGCGCCGGGTTAAGCCCGATGCCGACGTCGCCGCAATAATTCGGGTGCCGGTTCTCGAGCAGATCCTGGCGCCGGAAAGTGCATGCCGCCGGGAGATTGTTTGCCTCGACGAAGCCGCGAATATCGTCACACGCCTCTTTGGACCATCCTCCACCGCCAAGCAATACCAACGGCTGCTTCGCCGCTTCGAGCATGTCGCGCAAGCGATCCATGGCGCCCACTGACGGCGCTGCCTTCACACGCGTGTACGGGCGTGCATCGCTGACACTGGCCTGAGATACCAGCATGTCTTCGGGCAGTGCCAGCACCACCGGCCCGGGCCGGCCAGATGTGGCCAGATGAAAGGCGTGGCTCATATATTCGGGAATCCGTTCCACACGATCGACCTGTGCAACCCATTTCGACATTTGCCCGAACATGCGCCGGTAGTCGACTTCCTGGAACGCTTCGCGATCAACGATGTTTCCGCCGACCTGGCCGATGAGCAGAATCATCGGTGTCGAGTCCTGGTAAGCGGTATGCACGCCAATGCTCGCATTGGTTGCACCCGGCCCGCGCGTGACCAGGCAGATCCCCGGTTTGCCGGTGCACTTGCCATACGCTTCCGCCATGAAGGCTGCGCCCCCATCCTGACGAGTGACGATCAGGCGAATCGAATCACGGTAGTCATACAGCGCATCGATGACATCGAGGTAACTCTCCCCGGGAACACAGAAAGCTGTGTCAACGCCGTGCAGTTTCAACTGATCCGCGAGAATGCGGCCACCACTTCGTTTCGACTCGTCTTGCTTCATCTTTTGTCCTGTTTGTCTGGCGCTTCGATTATACCGAACGCTCTTGCGGCCCTGAATGCGCACTTGCGCCAACGCTCGCAAGCTAAGACGCTCACCGGTCATGTGAAACAAAAAAGCCCGCCATGCTGGCGGGCTCTTTTTTTAGATTAGCCTAACTCGAGTGCATTGTTCGCACTCAGTTGCTGGCATTCACTGCGCTGTCTTCAGTGTTGACTGCTTTCATGCTCAGGCGCAACCGGCCTTTTTCGTCGGCTTCGAGCACTTTCACCCGAACCTGCTGACCTTCCTTGAGGTAGTCGGAAACCGCCTTGACGCGTTCTTCGGCAATTTGCGAGATGTGCAGCAAACCATCCTTGCCCGGCAGAACGCTGACAATCGCGCCGAAGTCCAGAAGCTTCAGCACAACCCCTTCGTAAATGTGACCCACTTCGACTTCCGCAGTAATTTCCTCGATGCGCTTCTTTGCTGCTTCGCCGCCGGAGGAAGATACGCATGCAATGGTGACTGAACCGTCATCCTGAATGTCGATGGTGGTGCCGGTCTCTTCGGTGAGCGCACGAATGACCGCACCGCCTTTGCCGATTACGTCGCGGATTTTCTCCGGCTTGATCTTCATCTGGATCATTCTCGGTGCATAGGCGGACAGTTCGGTACGCGGCGTTTCCAGCGCCTCATGCATCAACCCGAGGATGTGCATCCGCGCTTCACGCGCCTGTTGCAGGGCGACGTGCATGATCTCTTTGGTAATGCCCTGGATCTTGATATCCATCTGCAACGCGGTGATGCCGTTTTCGCTGCCCGCGACCTTGAAATCCATGTCGCCGAGGTGATCTTCGTCGCCGAGGATATCGGTCAGGACTGCGAAGCGGTTGCCTTCTTTGATCAAGCCCATCGCGATTCCCGCGACATGTGCCTTGAGAGGAACACCGGCGTCCATCATGGCCAGACAACCGCCGCAAACCGAAGCCATCGAACTCGAACCATTCGATTCGGTAATTTCGGAAACCACACGTAACGAATACCCGAACTCCTCCGGCGAAGGCAACACGGCAAGCAGTGCGCGTTTTGCCAGCCGGCCATGTCCGACCTCACGCCGTTTCGGCGTGCCTACGCGCCCGGTCTCACCCGTTGCATACGGCGGCATGTTGTAGTGGAGCATGAAGTTTTCCTTGTACTCACCCTGCAGCGCATCGATGATCTGCTCATCGCGCGCTGTACCGAGCGTGGCAACCACCATTGCCTGCGTTTCACCGCGGGTGAACAAGGCAGAACCGTGCGCACGCGGCAGCAATCCCGTCCTGATATTGATCGGACGCACCGTGCGCGTGTCGCGCCCGTCGATACGCGGCTCTCCACTCAGAATCTGTCCACGCACAATCTCTTTTTCGAGACTACCGAGAATGTCCTCGATATCATCCCCGGCCGGGCTGTCAGCACCTTCGGTGACCAGTTCAACGGCCGCGTTCGCGTAGATCTCGTCGATTTTCGCGGTGCGCGCCTGTTTTTGCCGGATCTGGTAAGCCTCACGCAGCGGCTGTTCTGCTAGCTGGCGCACCCTGTCGCCAAGCCCCGCGTCCTTCTCCGGAGCAACCCAGTCCCACAACGGTTTGCCCGCTTCGTCGGCCAGCTCGTTGATCATGTTGATGACGGCTTGCATTTGTTCATGGCCGTAGACCACGGCACCAAGCATCACGTCTTCGGACAATTGCATGGCCTCTGATTCAACCATCAGCACCGCCTGGCGGGTGCCAGCCACGACCAGGTTGAGCTGCGTGTCCTTCAGCTCGGTGAGCGTCGGGTTGAGCACGTACTGGCCATTGAAATAACCGACGCGTGCCGCCCCGATCGGGCCGTCGAACGGAATACCGGAAATCGCCAGTGCCGCCGACGCGCCGATCATTGCCGGGATATCGGAATCAATCTCACTGTCCGAAGACACCACCGTCGCAATGACCTGTACCTCGTTCATGAAGCCTTTCGGAAACAGCGGGCGGATCGGTCGGTCAATCAGACGGCAAGTAAGCGTTTCTTTCTCTGAAGGGCGCCCTTCGCGCTTGAAAAAGCCGCCCGGGATCTTGCCAGCAGCATAGGTCTTTTCCTGATAATCGACTGTAAGCGGGAAGAAATCCTGTCCAGGTCTGACCTCTTTCTTGCCGACGACGGTGACCAGGACGACCGTGTCATCGAGGTGCACCAGGACCGCACCGCTTGCCTGGCGAGCGATCTCGCCGGTCTCGATGGTGAGTTGATGATTACCGTACTGAATGGTTTTGCGAATAACGTTCAAAATCCTGTCCTCAAAAAAAGAAATGGCGCGGGAACGTTACCCGCGCCTGTATGGTTGCCGGACGAAAGCTTGCCGGCCGATTCGTAGTGGGAATTGGGCGATGTCGCGTCGCTGAGGCACACGGCCCGGCTATTTGCGCAGCCCGAGGCTTTCGATGACCTGGCGGTACCGGTCAACGTCGGACCTGCGAAGGTAATCGAGCAGTTTACGGCGCCGGCTCACCATGCGAAGCAAGCCGCGGCGGGAATGGTGGTCCTTGACGTGAGACTTGAAGTGCCCGGTCAGATCATTGATGCGCGCCGTCAGGAGTGCGATTTGCACTTCTGGAGAGCCGGTGTCGCTATTTCCCCTCTGGTAGCTGGTCACCAATTGAGCCTTTTGGGCCGTCGATATTGCCATTACAGTCTGTCTCCGCAAGAAAGGCGGCGATTATAACCGCCGAATTCGGCTTTTCCAAGTCATTTTCCGTACTTACAGCCACTTAAAACGGCTCTGCCATGAGCCGTTTCGGTTTGAGGACGCCAGCCTCGTCAATCTCGCCCAGCCCAAGGAAACGCCCGTCATCGGAGTAGATCCGGGCGCGCTGTAGAGGTGCCAGATCGGTAAAGCCGGGAATCGTCATTCCGTGGCACAGGCGCTTGCTCCGGGGTTCGTCGAGCCGCAACTGCGGCAGGTCTTCGAGCAGCAAATCGGTCGATTTGAGCAGGGCCAGCCGTTCGCTCATCGATGCCGCCTCCAGCTGCTCGAACCCGATCGCCTCCGACAAATCGAGCGCACCGATGGCTACCCGCCTCAACGCCGTCAGATAGGCGCCGCACCCGAGGCGCTCCCCCAGATCTTCGGCAAGCACTCGTATATAGGTCCCCTTGCTGCACGTGACGAAAATTTCCAGGCTGTCTTCCGTTTGCCGCGTCACTCTGAATTCGTGGATGTGAACGCGACGGGCGGCACGCTCGACATTCACACCTTTTCTGGCAAGTGAATAAAGCGGTCTTCCTCCGACCTTGACCGCGCTGTACATCGGCGGAATCTGTTCAATTTGCCCGGTCAGCTCGTTCACGGCGTCGTTGAGCTGTTTTTCATCGAACTGTGGCGGCGCAACCTCGCTCAACTCGCCCTCGGCGTCCCCGGTGCTGCTACACCAGCCAAGCCGCAGTGACGCCCGGTAGGATTTGGACGAGTCGAGCAACGGGAGCGAGAACTTGGTCGCTTCACCCAGGCACACGGGCAGCAAACCCGAAGCGAGCGGATCCAACGTACCGGTGTGCCCGGCCTTGGCACGCGAGAACAGGCGCCGGACCTTCTGTACCGCGGCGTTGGAAGTCAAGCCAGTGGGCTTGTCCAACAGAAGGACACCACTCGGACTGACACGCGGTGAAACCGCTTCGGCGTTTTCTGACGCAGCCAAACCCTCAGTCTTCGTGCGTGGTTTTTCCAACGGCCTCGTCAATCAGCCGCGACAGCCGTGCGCCACGCCGAATCGACTCGTCGTACTCGAAATGCAATTCGGGCACAGTACGCATGCGCAAGCCTTTCGCAAGCCGTGAACGAAGGAAACCGGACGCGCTGCGCAAGCCTTCGAGCGCTGCATCAACTGCATCCTCACCGCGCAGCGTCGTGAAGAAGATGCGCGCATGCGAATAATCGGCGCTGACCTCGACTCCCGTGATCGTCACCAGATCCACCCTCGGGTCCTTGAGCTCACCGCGAATCAGCTCGGCCAGATCACGCTGGATCTGGTCTGCCAGGCGGCCTGCGCGCGAAGCATTCTTCATCAGTGAAACAGCGCTGCGCTCGATGGCTTTAGCCAGATCAAAGCGAGCGCGCCACCTCTACGACTTCGTACACTTCGAGCTGATCGCCTTCCTTGATATCGGAATAGTTCTTGATCGAAAGTCCGCATTCGAAGCCGGCCTTTACCTCGCGAACATCTTCCTTGAAGCGCTTCAGCGAATCGAGCTCACCATCATGGATGACGACGTTGTCGCGTAGCAGGCGCACCGAAGCACCGCGCCGGACCACGCCTTCCTGTACGAAGCATCCGGCGACCGTTCCGACTTTCGAAATCCGGAAAACCTGTCGCACCTCGACCAGTCCGAGTACCGTTTCTTTCTGTTCCGGTGTCAGCAATCCGCTCAGGGCAGCCTTGACTTCGTCCACGGCGTCGTAGATGACGTTGTAGTAATGCACGTCGATGCCATGTGCCGCGATCAGCTTGCGCGCCATCGCATCGGCACGGGTATTGAACCCGATCAGCACCGCATTGGATGCCAGCGCCAGATTCACGTCCGACTCGGTAATGCCGCCGACAGCTGAATGGACAATGTTGACCTTCACCTCTTCGGTAGACAGGCGCTCCAGGGCATGCGCCAGGGCTTCGCTCGATCCCTGCACATCGGCCTTGATGATCAGCGCAAGCGTCTTGGCCTCACCCGACTTCATCTGGTCGAACATGTTGTCAAGCTTCGCTGCCTGTTGTTTCGCGAGCTTCACTTCACGGAACTTGCCTTGCCGGAACAGTGCAATCTCACGCGCCTTGCGCTCGTCACCCAGCACGATGACTTCTTCGCCCGCAGTGGGGACATCGGACAGTCCCTGAATTTCGACCGGTATTGAAGGACCGGCTTCCTGAATTTGCTGACCGTTCTCGTCAAGCATGGCTCGCACTCGACCGAAGACTGCTCCAGCGAGCACGATATCGCCGCGTTTCAGCGTGCCGGCCTGAATCAATATCGTTGCGACCGGTCCGCGGCCCTTGTCCAGCCGTGACTCGATCACCACACCACGCGCCGGTGCATCTTTTGGCGCTTTCAGATCGAGTACCTCGGCTTGCAGCAAGACAGCCTCGAGCAAATGATCGATACCCTGCCCGGTTTTGGCAGACACTTCGACGAACATGGTGTCACCGCCCCAGTCTTCCGGCACCACTTCACGCTGTGCAAGTTCCTGCTTGATACGCTCCGGATTTGCCTCGGGCTTGTCGATCTTGTTCACCGCCACCACTACCGGCGTATCACCCGCCTTGGCGTGATGGATTGCCTCGATGGTTTGCGGCATCACGCCGTCATCCGCTGCGACAACCAGAATCACGAGGTCGGTCACTTTCGCACCACGTGCCCGCATCGCCGTAAAAGCTTCATGTCCGGGTGTATCAAGGAACGTCACCATTCCACCCGGCGTGTTCACATGATAGGCGCCGATGTGCTGGGTAATGCCCCCTGCCTCCCCACTTGCGACGCGCGTGCGGCGGATATAGTCGAGCAACGAGGTCTTGCCATGGTCCACGTGGCCCATCACCGTGACAACTGGTGCTCGCGGTTCCAATGGAATATCTTCCCGCCCTTCTTCCTCTTCCAGGAAGGACTCGGGGTCGGCCGTCTTCGCCTTCTTGCCGATATGGCCCATTTCATCAACCACGATCATCGCTGTATCCTGATCGAGGACCTGGTTGATGGTTACCATCTGCCCCAGTTTCATCAGCACCTTGATGACTTCGGCGGCTTTCACCGACATCTTGTGTGCAAGTTCGGCGACGGTGATGGTCTCCGGGATCAGAACCTCGCGAACGATAGGCTCAGCCGGTGCGACTGGCTCCTGCTGGGCGTGATCGGACTTGGACTTGTGGTGTCTGCCGCGCGTGTGCCATCCCTCTCCACCGACGGATACCGCACCGCGCGTCTTCATGGTACGACGACGACCAGCGTCTTCCTTCCACGGAGCGGGCGTGCGCTTGGCCGGTTTCTTTGCTGCCGGCTTGCCTGCAGGCTTGTGCAATGTGCCCTCGGTAGCGGCCTTCTTGGCTGTCGCAGGCGCTTTTTCCTTCCCCGGCGCTGGTTCCTTTGCCTCTTTTGCCTCTGCGGGCTTCTTCTCTTCTTCGGCTTCAGCTGCCTTGGCGGCGGTCTCTTCCGCCTTGCGCTCCGCCTTGCGTTTGCGCTCCTCTTCCTTGGCTGCCCGATCCGCTGCCTGGCGCGCCAGCAAATCGGCCTGCTTGCGTGCCTCCTCGCTGCGTACTGCCTCCTGTTCGGCATCCACTACCTGCGGTGCCGGTACTGGCTCGGGCGCTTTTGTCTCGCTCTCCGCGCCTGCATCACGCTTGACCAGCACCCGCTTCTTGCGCACCTCCACCTGGATGGTCCGGGCCGGACCGCGACCGTCTGTCTTGCGAATTTCCGAAGTCTGGCGTCGCGTCAGGGTAATCCGCTTCTTGCCTTCGGTTGCCCCGTGCGACTTGCGCAGGTAGTCGAGCAGTTTGGTCTTGTCACCTTCCGTTAGAGCGGTTTCTTCGCTCAATGCCTTCTTCACGCCAGCGGCCTTGAGCTGTTCCACCAGTTTCTCCACCGGCAGTTTCAACTCTGTGGCAAATTCAGCGACGTTCACTTTGGCCATTTAGCGCCTCCCACTCATTAACTTTCCGCAAACCATGGCGCGCGAGCCGCCATGATCAGTTCCTTGGCGCGCTCGACGTCAATTTCAATCAACTCGACAAGATCATCAGCAGCGAGATCGGCCAGATCCTCCTGCGTCGTAATCC
This sequence comes from Burkholderiales bacterium, assembly GCA_050050435.1. Lineage (GTDB taxonomy): Bacteria > Pseudomonadota > Gammaproteobacteria > Burkholderiales > Eutrophovitaceae > SG8-40. Next base: position 14,203 of record JASFUE010000036.1, read on the forward strand.
CCTTCGCCGCCAGCTTGCCGACAGTCTCACTGTCCATTCCCTCGAGATTGAGCAGGTCAGTCGCGACATCTTCCACCAGTTCCTCACTTGCAATCTCCTGCACCAACAATGAATTGCGGGCGCGACTGCGCAGCTCCTCGACCGTATCTTCATCGAAGGCCTCGATCTCCAGCATCTCGGACACCGGAACGTATGCGACTTCCTCGAGCGTGGTGAACCCTTCCTGGACCAGAACGTCGGCCAGTTCCTCGTCCACGTCCAGCTTTTCCATGAACATGCTGCGAACACCGGAAAACTCTTCCTCGCTCTTTTTCTGGGACTCTTCCTCGGTCATGATATTCAGTTCCCAGCCGGAGAGCTCGCTTGCGAGGCGCACGTTCTGACCGCCGCGGCCAATTGCCTGCGCCAGATTATCTTCGTCGACGACGATGTCCATGCTGTGCTTTTCCTCGTCAACGGTGATCCTGCTCACTTCGGCCGGTGCGAGCGCGTTGATGACAAACTGCGCTGGTTCCGGCGACCAGAGAACGATATCCACACGCTCACCGGCAAGTTCACCGGTAACGGCCTGTACCCGCGACCCGCGCATGCCGACACACGTTCCGATCGGGTCGATGCGCTGATCATTCGATTTCACCGCGATCTTTGCCCGCGAGCCCGGATCACGTGCAGCTGCCTTGATTTCCAGAAGCCCTTCCTCGATCTCTGGCACTTCGAGTTCGAACAGCTTGGCCAGGAACTCCGGCACCGTGCGGGACAGAATCAGTTGCTGCCCCCGCGCAGCACGATCCACTTTGAGCAGATACGCACGCACGCGATCGCCAATACGCAGATTTTCTTTCGGAATCATCTGGTCGCGCGGCAGTATTGCTTCAATCCTGCCCGACTCGATGATTGCATTGCCGCGCTCCATGCGCTTGATGCTTCCCGTGACAATGAATTCTTCCCGCTCGAGAAAATCGTTAAGGATCTGCTCGCGCTCGGCATCTCGGATCTTTTGCAGGATGACCTGTTTGGCCGCCTGTGCACCGATGCGCCCGAACTCGATTGGCTCCAGCGGCTCTTCGACGAAGCCGCCGATCTCTACATCGGGGTCGCGCTTTTTGGCCTCTTCGAGCGTCAATTGTTTTGCCGGTTCCTCGATTTCCTCCTCCGGCAACACTTCCCATCGGCGAAAACTGTCGTAGTCCCCTGTTTCGCGGTCAATTGCGACACGAGCGTCAACGTCTTCCTTGAAGCGCTTCTTGGTCGCAGACGCCAGTGCGAGTTCCAGGGAAGCGAAAACGATATCCTTGGCAACGTTCTTTTCCCTCGCAAGCGCGTCGACCAGCATCAATAACTCGCGGCGCATTCGTATCTCTCCAATTCAAAGTTGCGGAATCAATCGGGCTTTCCGGATGTCAGCCAGTTCCAGTGACACCAGGTTCCCGTCGATTTCCATCGTTACTGTTTCCTCGTTGGCGCCACGTAAAACGCCAACAAAATTCCTTTGACCGTTAAGGGCCATATTCATCCGTATCGACGCTTTCTCACCTTCGAAACGTTTGAAGTCCGCCGGTCTGCGCAACGGCCGATCGAGACCGGGTGAGGAAACCTCCAGCCGATCGTAGTCAATCCCTTCCACCTCAAACAGCCTCGAGAGATGATTGCTGACCAGCGCGCAATCATCAACGTCGATCCCTTCCGGTTTGTCGATGAACACCCGCAGAAGTTTGCCGTGATTCGAGCGCTCGACGTCGACGACCTCGTAACCGAGACCGGGTAGCGTGCGCTCAAGCAATTCAACAAGATCCATCGTCAGCAGCGGTACAAATAAAAAATGGGCCCTTGGCCCATCGGAAAAACGGGCCTTCGGCCCTGTATCGCTTTTCTCGGGTCGAGATTCTACCAAATGCATTCGCTAAATTAAAGCCGCAAAAGGGGTTTTTGGGTCCAGCGCCACTCCGGTGCGCGTTCCGGCTACTCTCGCCCAAGGACCGGTTTCGATCATGCCGAAGCCACTTTCACGGCCTGGAGCGTGGCATCCGATTTCTGGTGTTTCCGTGTTGGTTTTGGCCGCAACTTTCGTGGTGTCCTGCTCTGGTTCCCACTAACCGGCTCACGCCGGTCAGTGTCTGCCGCAACAAGCGCGCTGCTCTGGCCCGTGGCACACGGGTTTTGATGTGTCCTACTTTAGCTGCGGCCGCCTGCCCTCACGGGCAGGCTTAACGCGGGCTTCGCCCGGTTAGCCTTCGCTGAAACACGTTCGCGTCTGC
>JASFUE010000037.1:0-16379 GCA_050050435.1 Burkholderiales bacterium
TTGCAGTCGTTAACCGCAGTATCCCTTTATAACCTACACACATTAAGGAGATGTACAAATGAAACTCGTCAAATATCTTGCAGTTCTTGGTTTTGCCGCTGCGCTCACGGCCTGCGCTCATGCCGGCAACAAAAATTCGGCGCAGTCCAATGAGCAGAAAGACATCGTCGATACGGCGGTGGCCGCTGGTTCATTCAACACACTGGCGACCGCTCTGGGGGAAGCCGATTTGATCAGCACGCTCAAGGGCGAAGGTCCGTTCACTGTGTTTGCCCCGACCGATGAAGCGTTCGCGAAAGTGCCGCAAGATCAATTGAATGCGCTGCTCGCTGACAAGGCGATGTTGACCAAAGTTCTGACCTATCACGTCGTTCCAGGAAAAATCATGGCAGCCGACGTGACCCCGGGACAAGTCACCACCGTCGAGGGTCAAGCGCTGACGATTACGACCGCCAATGGTGTGATGGTGAACAACGCCAACGTCATCAAGACCGATATCGTTGCCAGCAACGGTGTTATTCACGTCATCGACGCGGTTGTGTTGCCCAACTAATCGTCCTATGTAAACGGAGCCGGATTGTGCCCGGTTCCGTTTCCTTCACTCCAAACAAAAGGAGATGACCATGAGCATGGAAATATTTCTGACAGCCGGATTGATCTGCTTCGGCCTTGCCGTCGTCGGTATGGGAATGAGCGTACGGATATTACGCAACGCGGAGGTGACAAGCAACAAATGTTGAAATGGTGTGTCAAACCGCTGATACGGGGTGGGGGTCGGAAGCCTTCACCCGGTATTCAAGCGGTGTATATGGTACGCACCAGCAATACGAACACGGGCAAGCGCAAACGGGACGACATGTCGCGTAACGGAGAGCCCGGACAATGCACTGGGAGAGGTGTGGCTCAGTCCCGGACAGCGACAAGCTGCCCGATGTCACGAAGCAACAGCAGGTAATTCACAGTGAGCCGGTTGTTTGCGTTTTTTGAGGTAGCCAGCCAGATGGGTGCTCAGATCACGGGCATCATCACCGACGCCATCGATGAGCGTCGATTTGCGCCGCCGCAAGAACGGCAGGCCGATCACATAGAGTCCGGGCGATTCGGTGACCACGCCACCGTCGTGGCGGATATAGCCTTTGTGATCGAGCACCGGAACATGCAGCCACGAGTAGTCGGGACGGAAGCCCGTGGCCCAGATGATGGTGTTTATCCCGCTGCGGGCAAAATCGACCAGCAACGGCGGTGATTCGTCGACACGGGTCTGATCAAAACGATGTGACTCGTCAACCGTCTTCGCCGGCGGGTTGTCCTCCGTCCATTCGTCGATGGCATTGAGCAAGCGGTTCATCTTGAGGTCCGCCAGAGAACAAACGTTGCGCAACGAACCGGAGAACTGCGCCTTGCCATCGTTGAATCCGGCCAGTCGGCCAACGAGTTTGACGCCGATATCGGTCAGCGAATTGAGGTCGATCATGCGCTGGTCGGGATAGCCCGCCAGTTGCATCGAGGGTAGATTACGCGCCCTGACGATGTCGTCGATGTCCTTGTAACTTTCGTTCAGAATACCGGTTGCGTCCATCCACCACAGGACGTCTTTGCCACGATAACGCCGCGGCAAGCGCACATGCTCGCCAACGGCCAGGGTCACGCAACGCCCGGCACGCTGTAATTCGTCAGCGATCTGCGTGCCTGACGCCGACGCACCCACCACCAACACCCCGCCTTCGGGGACCTGCCCCGGGTTGCGATACTGCAAGGTAGTGAGCGTTGTCGTGCCCGGCGGCACCGACTCGGATACTTTCGGTACGCTGGCGATATTGCATGCGCCGCTGGCAATCACCACCGTATCGCATTGCCAGGTGCCCTTGTCGGTCACGACAACATAACCATCGTCGCCCTGGCGCACCGCCTCGACAGCGGTATGCGTGTGCACCGGTGCGGACATCTCCCGGGCATAGGACTGGATGAAATCGACGGTCTCGGACATGGTACGAAAACCATCCGGGTCATCCCCCTGATAGCTATAGCCAGGCAAACGGCTTTGCCAGTTGGGGGTAAGCAAACGCAGCGAATCCCAGCGCTCGTTGCGCCATGAATTGGCCGGCTCGCCCCGCTCGAGTACAACGTGCTCGATCCCGTAGCTGGCCAGCCACCAACTCATGGCGAGGCCGGCCTGGCCGGCCCCGATTACAACGGTAGTGGTGCGCACCTGCGACTCCCTGATCTGCACCGAAACAGCGTCACGCGACTTCAACCGTAACGTTCGTGGGGTTGGTGATGATGTCGTAGACGGCGGAACGCTTCTGCGACTGGGCAACCAGTGCTTCGATATCGTCACGCGAAGCGTCGGCATCGATCTTGTAAGTGACCTTGATGCCCTCAAAACCATTGCGAACATCGGGGTCGGCACCAAGAATGCCGCGAATGTCCATGCCGGCTTCCAGAATTGCTTCGACCGAGCGCAACTGAATATCGCGATTCTGCGCAACAGCGGCAACACCGGCGGTCAGGCAGCTGGCCAGCCCGGCGAGCACGAGTTCAACCGGCGTGGCACCGTTGTCTTCCGAGGCGAAAACTTCGGGATGATCCGCTTCAAAGGTAAAGGTGCTTCGGTGCTTTTGCTCTTCGCCCAGGCCGAAGAAACCTTCAATAGTGGACTTGCTGTGCGTGCCCTTGATCCACTTGACGCTGGCGCGCCATTTGAACTGGGCTGCTTCCGGTGTCTGGGTCAGTGCTTCGCGCGCGCCCAGCAGCGCTTCAACGTTCACCCCGTTGTCCACGGGAGTCGCGGTGGTCGTCGTAGTCATGGTCTGTCTCCTTTCATCATGCTGTTGATTTGGAGGCGAAATGCTATCTACGCCACACGTGCACTGTCACGGCATTTTTATGCTTTCGATAGGCTTTATTCTTCCTTGCTTATTCTGCGGAATTATATTAATTGGCGTTGAAGCCGAATCGGGTCTGTGCCCGGGGACACAATTGCCCCTGGAACCGGCACGGTTCGAAGACGCCTCCCGCGCCCGTAACGGCCACCGCCCCGCTGCACCGCCCCCCTCAATCAGCCGCGGAGCATACCCGCCAGGCGCTGACTGATAATGGCTTGCGCCTCGCTCATGATCCGGTCGATCAATTCCTTGCACGTCGGGACGTCGCTGATCAGTCCGGCCACCATGCCGCAGGACCAGACTCCAGCGTCCATCTCACCGTCGATCATCACTTTCGGGTAGACCCCGGCGACTTCGTCGATCACGTCCTCGATCCTGATCTTGTCGCCAAGCTCCTTTTCTTTCTCGAGCAGGCGTTCGGCGGCCGTATTGACGAGCACGCGTTCGGTATTGCGCAGCGGGCGCATCACCAGGCGCGTATCGAGTTCGGATGCAGCCACCAGTGCCTTTTTCACATTTTCGTGCACCGGCGCTTCCTTGGTGGCGATAAAGCGCGTACCGCAATTCATGCCGTCGGCACCCAAGGCAAGTGCGGCGACCAGTGAGCGCGCGTCCGCCATGCCGCCAGATGCAACAAAGGGGATCTCCAGTTCATCGGCGGCGCGCGGCAGCAGGATGAAATTGGGAACATCGTCTTCTCCAGGGTGACCGCCACATTCGAAACCGTCCACCGAAACGGCATCGCAACCGATTGACTGGGCTTTGAGCGAATGGCGCACCGACGTGCATTTGTGAATCACCCTGATGCCGGCGTCCTTGAGCGCGGGCAATACCTGCTGCGGATTTCGGCCGGCAGTTTCGACCACTTTCACGCCACCGTCGATGATCGCTTTCACGTAGCCCGGATAATCGGGCGTGGACAGCGACGGCAGAAACGTCAGGTTGACCGCGAACGGCTTGTCAGTCATGTCGTTGCAACGTGCGATCTCATTGGCCAGGTCTTTGGCTGATTTCTGTGTCAGGCCGGTGATAGTGCCAAGTCCACCGGCGTTGGAAACCGCTGCGGCCAGCTCGGCAAAGCCGACGTAGTGCATGCCGCCCTGGATGATGGGGTGCTCGATGCCGAACAGTTCAGTGATGCGCGTTTTCATTGTTTGCTCGTCCTGTGAGTCGCTGTGGCGAACGTGATTGTATCCCGTGGGTCACGACCCACCCTGGTTGCTGGCGCTACCTATATCCCCTTGCGCAACATCGGTCAGTGCCGGAGCACTGTCTTGTGATAGAGGTCGCCAAGCAAGCCTTCCGGATCGTAGCGCGCCTTGAGCCGGCGCCAGGCGTCGCCGTTGTACGTTTGCCAGAACTGCGTTTCGGGAAAATAACTGTCGGAGTACAGCGATTTGATTCCGCCAAGTGCAGCGACCTTCTTTTCGATCAGGCGATTGTGGAAACCGGACTCGAAGCCGCTTGCGCGGCGAACCACGTCCCAGAACCCGAAATTGACCATCAGCTTGTTCTCCGGCACCGGATACAAGTCAAAGCGCTCGTTCGGGTCGCAGGCGCGAATCGGGCACAGCCAGATAGGCAGGATGCCGATGTCCTTGTTGAAGAACTCGAGGAACTCGGTGGCGTTCTCGATTGGGACGTCCACGTCCTGGATTACCGACTCGCGATGTTTGCCTGTCAGGCGATCGAGCGCACGGGTCAGCCCGATGCGGCTGTTCCAGCGCATTACCTTCGTATAGAAACGCGAGTTGAGTCTGGACGGACCCAGCATGCGGCGCACAAAAGGATGCTGTGCGCCGAGGTTTTTCGAGCACCAGAACCAGTCCGTGTCCCAGCGCCAGATGAAATCGGCAACACTGAGATAATCAATATCGCGATCGAGCAACGATCTGTAATAGATGTCGTGATAGGTGTAGTCGCTGACCCACGGCGCCCCCTCGACGAAGCGACCCGTGGTTAATACCATCCGGTCGCGATCGAATACGACGCCATCGACGAAATCGGCAGAGCCTTCACAGAACTCACGCAATGCTGCGAAGCATTTGTAGGCATCGGTGTAGCGGTGGTGGCATAACTCGACAAAGGGTTTCACCGAAGCTGTTCGCGCCTTCACTCGCAACGCATAGCCGAGCGTGCCGTAGGAATTCGGGAAGCCGTAAAACAGGTCGCTGTGATCATTATCGGGCCGGGCAACAATGACGTCACCACTGCCGGTAAGCACTTCGAGCTCGAGCATGGTGTCATGTACCAGGCCATACTTGAACGACGAGGCTTCGATGCCAACGCCGGCCACCGCGCCACCGATGGTGATGGACTTCAATTGCGGCACCACCGCCGGCATGACGCCATACTTAAGGGTTTGCTCGACCAGGCCGTCGTAAGGAGTCATGCCCTCGACATCGACCCACCCTTCGGCGGCATTGACCTCGAGCACATGGTTGAACGCTCGTACATCCAGACGTCGCCGCGCACCGGACTTGCGATCGCGAAACAGATTGGATGTGTCCTTGGCCAGTGCGACCGGAGCCCGGCTCCTGCGTATGTCGGCAACCAGCCCCTGCTTGCGGTCTGCAAATGTCTGCGCCATCACTGTTAGCCCATGTCCTGAATCAGTTTGCGTCAGCCTTGCCGCATGTGCCGTTCCCTGGCATCAGGCACTGGCCTGGCGCTGTGAAGCCCCGGCATCCGCCGCAGCAAAATCATCAGCGTAGAGAAAAGCGCGACTCATCGGATAGTTTTCACGTGAAATATTGCCCTTGCTGAACACGATCTGGAACAGGTGCGTCTTGGCGTAGGGGGAGCGGAACATTTCTGCGCAGGACACCAGGTATGTGCGCCAGATGCGGCGGAAGCGCTCGTCGAATTTTTTCGGGTTGAGTGCGTGAATATCGTCCCAGCGCGCATCGAAGCGCTCGGTCCATGCGTCCAGTGTGAGCGCGTAATGGCGTCGCAGATTTTCGATGTCAACAATCTCCAGACCACATTGCTCCATTGCGTCGATGGTTTCCGACAGGCTGGGGATCCAGCCGCCGGGGAAAACATATTCGCGTATGTAGTATTCAGTATCGCGCACACCGACGTGCCCGATGAAGTGCAACATGCCAAGGCCACCGGGCTTGAGGAAGTCGGCGTGCGCCTTGACCACTTCTTTCAGCTGGTCGCGCCCGGCATGTTCGAGCACGCCGATCGAGACGACCTTGTCGAATTGCTTGTGCACCTCGCGAAAATCGGCTTCGCGCGATTCGAGCCTGTCACCCATACCACGGCGTTCGATCTCTCCCTTGAGCCAGTCGACCTGCTCAGTGGTGGTATTGATGCCGCAGACATTCACTCCGTGATGCTCGGCGGCGTGAAACATGAATCCACCGAAACCGGTTCCGATGTCGATAACGCTCTCGCCCGGCTGGAGGCGGACCTTCTGACAAACGTGTTCAACCTTGTTGCGCTGTGCCTGTTCAACGTTTTGTGTACCGTCTTTCCAGTAGGCGCAGGTGTACATCATCAGATCGCGATCGAGCCAGTAGCCGTAAAAGTCCGCACCGTGTGAGTAGTGAAAACGGGCATTGTCCCTGGCCTGCGCAATCGAACGGTTGGAATATCGCCGCTCGTGCCACTGATTGCGCAGCCAGATCAGGGGAGTGGGCTTGCGGTCGAAACGGCTTTGAAAGCCGATGCGAAACACCTCGCCGAGGTTGCCCGTAACTTCGATATCGCCATTGAAGTAACCTTCCAGAAAGCCGACGTGCCCGAAGGCGACCAGCCGCCACTGGGCCGTCGCGCTCCTGAACGTCAGATGCACGATCGGTTCGCCATCATGGTTTTGCCACGTCGTGCCATCGGCAAAAGTGATGCGAAAGCAGAGGTCGGTTCGCGCGCCGAGGGTTTGAATCAACGACTTGAACATGAATTCGTCTCCTGGTACTGAATCGTGTTATCTCGCCGGCAATCGCCTGGAGTGTTGAATAATAACGAATTACCGGTCCGATAATAGACTGAACCGGGCCGCCACGGCATGGATATAACATAATCCGTCGCTTCGCAGCACCTGGATGCTGCAGATGCCATCGCACTACGATATGTTGCCTGCTGCACCACAATCGAACACGCTCAAGAAAGTCTTGTCTGAAAACAACATCCTGGAGAAACAATGACTGCCTACGTAATTGTCGAAATCGAAGTAACCGATCCGGCCGGCTATGAAGAGTACCGCTCGCGCGTGGGAAAATCATTGCAACAATATGGCGCTACCTTTCTGGTACGCGGCGGTGACATCGAAATACTGGAAGGAGACTGGCAACCCAAGCGCATGGTGATGTGCGCTTTCGACAGCATGGAAAAAGTCCGCGAATGGTACAACTCGGACGAATATCGTGAACTCAGGAAAGTTCGCGAGAATACCGCCCGGATGAACATGGTTGCCGTGCAAGGTGCATGAAGTAACGCGCGTCGGCCCGGCAACGCAGCAACGAGTTTCACTTCATCATTCAGGAAAACAGCGCGCAAAAAAGCAGACATTGCCAAAAATCGCGCCCCGGCAAACGCCTCCGGCGCTGGTACGATTCCCGCTCCATCCATGTTGCCCTTCCAGTGGAAAGGCAGTGTAACGACCCGGTCACAAACCAGTCATGCAATCTCAAACAGGGCAATTTCCGCGAGCAGCGCCGATAATGGAACAGGATAGCCAATTCGAAGCTGAAATAGGCAGCGAAACAGATTCACTGCCCAATGCCCAAGTCCTGTCGGAGCTCATACAGCGCGCTTCCGACGGCGCCGAACCAGCCGAGCTGGCAGATATCCTCAAAGCCGATCCGGTGTTGTGCTATGCCTTGCTGACCGAGTTCAGCAGTAACGCCGCGGTACTGGCTGATTACGTGACCTCGTGCAAGCAGGCGGTCGAAAGAATGGGCTCCGCCGCACTGATTGACTGGCTCAACGCCGCGCTCGAGCACGCAATCAAGGTACCCGAGTTTTCCGACACGGTTCGCAATACGCTGATTCGCGCGCGCTTCATGGAGTTGATGGGTCAATCACTGAAATTGCGTGAAGATGTCGAAAACGCGTATCTGGTCGGCCTGTTTTCCAGGCTCGATCGCTTGCTCGGCATCCCGTTGCCGGAACTGATCCTGCCGTTGCCGTTTCCGGAGGAAATGCGCGCGGGAATTCTGGAGCAGAGCGGGCGCATCGGCCGGTTGCTGAAGTTTGCCCGAACGATCGAGGCGGCCGACGAACACGGAATTGACTTTATGCAGACCAATCTGCACCTGCCCGCCGTGCACGTCTACGAGGCCTACAACGAGGCCTATGACTGGATGAAGGCGACCGAGGTGCGCTATACCACCGCCAGCTGAAGTAGCCCGGACCGACCCGCCGACCGCAGTGCTCGTCAGCGATACACCCCGTTATCAACTGTCGGCAACGACAATAGATAACGGCATCTTCAACTTCTTCGGTAATACCCGCCCCATGCGTGCCCGCTTGAGGATGTGGTGCAGCAGTTTTTCACCCGACAAATTGACCTTATCCTGCTTACCCGATCGTTGCGCCATGCCATGCACCGCAAGAGATTGCTTGTCCGAGACCGCGACCGCAGCCAGGCGGTCATCTTCGTCCAGGCCCATGATGATCATGCCGCGTCCGCGCGGCTGATACTTCAGTTCGGCGATGGAGAACAACAGCAGCTTGTTCTTCTGCGTCAGCGACGCAATGTAGTTGCCCTTCGCCTCTTCATAAACAAACGGCGCGATCGGCGTCTCGCCCTCGGTCAGAGTCATGAATTCGCGGCCAGCCTTGCGGTTGGAAACCATGTCGCCGATTCTGGAGAGGAAGCCGTAACCGCCATCAGATGCCACCAGCACACGCGTTTCGGGTTTGCCCGCAAGGCAGAACATGATGTGGGCACCGTCCTGCACTTCAACCAGCGAAGACGACGGTACCCCGTCACCGCGCCCGGAGGGCAACTGTGATACCTCGGCACTGTAGGCGCGCCCTTTGGAGTCGAGGAAGATAACCGGATCGACCGTCCGGCACTTGATCAGGGTAAGCAAACCGTCGCCTTCCTTGAACGACAGTGCGTCCGGATCCACTTCCCAGCCCTGGCGCGCGCGAACCCATCCCTTGCGCGAGAAGATAATCGTTACTGGCTCATCGGATACACGCGTTTCGATGATTGCCTTTTCCGACTCCTCGATCATGGTGCGGCGCTTGTCGCCAAAGGTCTTCGCATCTTCAGCGATCTCGGAGCTGACCAATTCTTCCAGTGCGGAACGGTCCTTGAGAATCTTCTCCAATTCCTTGCGCTCTTTCTTCAGCGCCTTGAGTTCCTGTTCGATCTTGATGTGCTCGAGCTTGGCAAGTTGGCGCAAACGCATGTCGAGAATGTCATCGGCCTGACGCTCGGTCAGCTTGAACGCCTTGATCAACTCGGCCTTGGGCTCGTCGGCGTTGCGGATGATCCTGATCACCTCGTCGACGTTGAGCAGGACGATCATGCGCCCTTCGAGCACGTGGCTGCGATCGAGCACCTTGTCCAGACGGTGCTGGCTGCGGCGAATGACCGTTTCAAACCGGAAGGTCACCCACTCGAACAACACGTCGCGCAGATTCTTGCCAGCCGGGCGCCCGTCCAGCCCCACCGTCACCAGGTTGATGGAAACATTGATTTCAAGACTGGTCTTCGCCAACAGACGATTTACGAACTCGGTCTGGTCAATGCGCGATGTCTTGGGTTCGAACACCAGTCGCACCGGATGGGTGCGATCTGATTCGTCGCGCATACGGTCGAGAATGGCGAGCATCGCCTGCTTCTCGCGTTGCTGGTCAGCGTTGATCGATTTCTTGCCCGATTTCGGCTGCGGATTGGTGATGCCGTCAATCTCTTCCTGCACTTTCCTGGCCGACACGCCGGGTGGTAATTCGTGCACCACTACCTGCCACTGACCGCGCGCAAGCCGCTCAATCTCCCAACGCGCCCGCACGCGCACCGAACCGCGCCCACTATCGTAGGCTTCCACCATGTCATCGCGCGAAGTAATGATCTGCGCACCGCCCGGGAAATCCGGCCCCTTGATATGGCGCATGATCTGGCGAACCGAGAGGTTCGGGTTCTTGATCATGGCAATGGCCGCATTGGCGACTTCAGTCAGATTATGGCTCGGAATTTCCGTGGCCATGCCGACCGCAATACCGGACGCGCCATTGAGCAGAAGCACCGGCAACCGCGCAGGCAGTACTTTCGGCTCCTGCACGCTGCCGTCGTAATTGGGGATGAAATCAACTGTTCCCTGATCAAGCTCCGAGAGCAGAACTTCGGCGAACCGGGTCAGGCGTGCTTCGGTGTAGCGCATGGCTGCGGCATCGTCGCCGTCACGCGAACCGAAATTGCCCTCTCCATCGACCAGCGGATAACGCAGCGTGAAATCCTGGGCAATGCGTACCAGCGCATCGTAGACGGAGGCATCACCATGCGGATGGAATTTACCGAGTACGTCACCGACAACACGCGCCGATTTCTTGCGCGGCGTACCGGATAGCGCATTCATTTCCCACATGGCGTACAGAATGCGCGACTGCACCGGCTTCTGGCCATCACCGATACGGGGCAGCGCCCGGTCTTTTACCGTCGCAATGGCGTATTGCAGATATTGCGTAGAGGCGTAACGGCCAAGCGGTAACTTGTCTTCGAAGCCACCGGTAAGCGGCGCAAAGTACGGCGGCAACCCGCCGCCATCGCCGCCACCTTTTCCACCGGCACCTTTTCCACCAGGTTTCTTGCTCGAACCGGCGGTACCGGCATTGCGACGCGCACCGCGCACCTGCTTCTCGGCCGCTACGGTTTCGCCAAACAAATCTTCCTGCTTATCCATTCGTCACTTCCGTTTCAAAATCCCACTGCACACGCGGTTACATCGTTACATGCGCTATTCGATCGTGAACTCCTGCACCACCAGTTCATCGGCACCGTCACTGATGGTGAACTTCCATACGCCCGGGCGCAGGTCGTCCGCACTGCGCGCCCGGTAACCCGCACAGCCGTGCGCTGTACCCTCACGCACCTTGAACATACGCGGCACACTGTAGCCTGTGTCCGCGCCACCATCCTTTTCGCCGACCGGCGGGTGTTGCAACGACTCGACCAGCATGTAGGCATCGTCGTCATGGAAATCAATGAAAGCGTAGAAACAAAATCCGAAGCGCACCGGCGCGCCCGAGGGGATGGTGGTGGTCTTCCTGAGCAACCTGTGGTCTTCGGAATAGATGCCATACTCGGTGATCTTGACGCCCGGCTGCGCGAGCGCCGGCCGGGCAACCAGACAGACTCCGGTCAACAATGCGACCGCCACGACCGCACTGCCCACAAAGCCGCAGGCGGCGGGGCCCGGTTGCCCAATTTGCTTCGTCATCACGCTCAAGAGATGTCCGCCTCGACCAGGTTGCCGTAAGTCTCCATCCATTCACGCCGCTGCGAGGCATTCTCACGTGCCATCATCATGTTGAATGTTTCGCGCGAATGTTCGAGCGCGTCTTCGATGGTCACCTGCAGAACGCGCCGTGTATCCGGGTTCAACGTTGTCTCCCACAACTGTTCCGGGCTCATTTCACCGAGACCCTTGAAGCGGCTGACCGTCCATGAGTCTTCGCGCACACCTTCGTCAACGAGTTTGGCTTCCAACATGTTCAGTTCCTGCTCATCGAGCGCATAGAGTTTGCGTGCTGGCTTGTTCTTTCCGTGTGCCGGCACATCGATGCGAAACAGCGGGGGCTGCGCAACGAACACGTGGCCGTCGGCAATTAACCTCGGGAAGTGCCGGAAAAACAGCGCCAGCAGCAACACCTGGATATGGGCGCCGTCAACGTCAGCGTCAGCGAGGATATTGATGCGTTTGTAACGCAGTCCGGACAGGTCGACAGATGAATCGAGCGAGTGGTGATCGACTCCGATTGCCAGCGCAATGGCTTCGATTTCCTTGTTCGAGTACAGCGTGTCAGCCGAATCCTGCCAGGTATTTTTCGGTTTGCCCTTCAATGGCAGCACGGCCTGGAATTCCTTGTCGCGCGCCGCTTTGGCCGATCCGCCGGCGGAGTCACCCTCAACAATGAACAGTTCGTTGCGCTCCGGATCGTCGGAAGCGCAATCGGTGAGCTTGCCCGGCAACAGCGCTACGCCGGAGAGCTTGCGCCGCTCTACCTTCTGTGCGGCCCGCGTGCGGTTTAGCGCCTGGCGGATCACCAGCTCGGCAATGCGCTTGCCTTCGTCAACATGCTGGTTAAGCCATAATTCGATCGGGTCGCGCACCATTTGCGAGACCAGCTTCACCCCATCGCGCGAAATCAGTTCATTCTTGACCTGACCCTTGAACTGCGGATCGAGCATCTTGCATGCAAGCACGTAATTGGCGCGTGACCACACGTCTTCGGGCACGATCTTCAGACCACGCTGCCCCATGGCATGGTGGTCGATAAAGCTCTTGATCGCGTTGTAAACACCTTCACGCAACCCGGACACATGGGTTCCGCCCTGGCGTGTCGGGATCATGTTGACGTAGGACTCGTTGACGACATCACCTTCGGGAGTCCAGGCAATGGCCCACATAGCGCCCTCTCCTTCGGCAAAACTGTCGGATTCAGACTGCGCGCTGATGTAACGCTCGCCAAGGAAGGTGTCGGCAACCGGCTCGCCGTCCGAGATTGCGGTGGCGAAATAACCCTTGATGCCTTCCGGGAAGTGCCAGGTCTGATGCTCGATCTTCTTGTTCTTTTCGATACCGAGCGTGAATTTGACCCCGGGCAGCAACATCGCCTTGGCGCGCAGCAGCAGCGCAATGTCGGTTGCGGCAATTTTGGGCGAATCGAAATATTTGGGATCGGGCCAGAACCGCACCCGCGTACCCGTCTCGCGCGGGCCAACCTTGCTGAGTTTTTTTAGTGCCTGCTTGACTTTGCCGTTGGGACCGAACGACAGAGAGTAGCGTGCGCCATCGCGTTTGACTTCCACGTCGAGCCGCGTCGACAAGGCATTACTCACGCACACGCCAACACCGTGCAAGCCTCCGGCAATCCGGTAGGCTGCCTCCTTGTCGGTTTTGCGGAACTTGCCGCCCGAGTGCAGCGTGGTGAAGATCACCTGCACCGCCGGGATTTTCTTGCGCGGATGCAGATCAACCGGAATGCCACGGCCGTCATCAACGACTTCGGCGGAACCATCCTCGTAAAGCGTGACCGATACGTTCTTCGCGAAACCGGCCAGGCCCTCGTCCGAAGCATTGTCGATGATCTCGACCAGTGCATGGTTGGGATTGACCGGATCCGTATACATGCCGGGCCGATGCAATATCGGCGACAGGTCTTCCAGGATTTCGATGTCTTCAGCAGTATAGGAAGCGTTCTTCTTGCTCATGGGCGATTACACGGTGAACCGGCGACATGGCGGACATGACGTGCCGTTCGGTTGCTGATGGAAAAGGTAGAGTGAAAGCGGGGGCGCCGCGCCGTTGTCTGATACGGCGCAGACAGCGCGGCCCTGGCTTTGTGCATGGCGCGCGGTCGGATCTGGTTGCTTGTCACGGCGCGTATTCTAGAGCCTTTCGCGCCAATGCTCACGCTTGTATTGCAAACATTGCTCACCGAATTGGCGAAAACGCATGATCGTTATCCCGGATTGTGATGCAAACCATTGAACGGGCCATCAAGTTTTCGCTGCCGTGGCCACAGCCGACTTGGACCGTATGCGCGGCACCGGCCGCGACGGGCTGCGTGGATGCAACAACGGGATTCTCAGGAATTCGCCCTGCATGAACTCGACAAACAGCTTGACCTTGCGCGAGAGCAGGCGTGCAGATGGATAAACCGCACTGATGCGAATCGGCGCCGGCACGTAACTCGTCAATAACTGCACCAAACGGCCGGTCTCGATGTCCTCGCGCACCAGAAAAGCGGGAATGCTGGCAATTCCCACCCCTTCGAGCGCGGCGGCACGGATCGTCATGCCGCTGTTGGCGCGAAAGTCACCGTGTACCTTGATCGCATGCGGCCCTTCAACGCCTTCGAACGGCCATTCGTTGGAAAAGAGATAGGTGTAGGTAATACAGTTGTGATTACGCAGTTCCATCGGCTCCTGCGGCGTACCGTGCGCCGCCAGATACGCTGGTGAGGCCACGCACACACGGGCACTGCTGCCGACATGGCGCGCAACCAGTTGCGAATCGCCCAGTTCGCCGAAGCGGATGGCCACGTCGATCCCCTCCTGCACCAGGTCGACGTAACGGTCATCTAGCGACAGTTCGATGGCCAGACCCGGATATTTGCGCTGGAATGCCACCAGCAACGGCAACATGTGCGCATGACCGAATGCAACCGGCGCGTTGACGCGTAGCGTACCGGTCGGCCGGTTCTGCAGGCCGGCGACTTCCATTTCCAGCTCCTGGACTTCGTCGAGAATGCGCTGACAACGTTCGTAGTATTCGCGGCCAGCCTCAGTCAACGACAAGCGGCGGGTGGTTCGGTTGAGCAGGCGCACGCCCAATTGCTCTTCCAGAACAGTCATTTGCTTGCTCACCGTTGGCTGTATCATGCCAAGCTCGCGAGCAACTGCGGAAAAACTGCCCGATTCGACGATCCTGACAAACAGCTGCATCAAGCGGAAACGGTCCAAATCCTCACCTATTTATATGCTTTAAAGCATGAATAATATTCCTTCGAATTGAATTATCAACAACAGTGCATAGGTTTATAGTTCGAGCCATGGATGTCGCGATGCAACATATCGGCTCATCCAGCAGCTCATACCGTGCCTTTGCCGGCGCTATGCGCTGCTCATCTCTCTTTAGACTCCTCCTCCAAAAGAGAAAGCTTCAAGGGGCCACCCGGCCCCTTTTTTTTCGCTCGCACCCGGCGGCAGCGCCGCGAGACCGTTGCAACCTTCGTCCCGGCCAGGTTTGAAACAACTGTCACATAACTGCGCTAGCACCGTCGGGAAATGCTGTGATAAAAACGGACCCAACTTATCCGACAGTGGCTCGACGCCATTCTGCATCGTGCCCTTCACGCGGACACGCCTTCACGAATCGCAATCAATTCTCTATTACTCAATTGTTTATTAAGGGGGTTCCATGGCTCATCCACGGCTGACGAACGACATCGACCCGGACGAGAATCTGAACTGGGCAGATTACGTCGATGCCTTGTTGCATCAGGACGTGCGCAGGAATGTGTTGGTGAGCGAACCCATCAAGGGGCGCCGCCTGCGAGACGGCTATTCCGAGCAGGTCGAGGTCGTCAAACTGGTACATCCGCTGGCAAAAGAGAGCTGATTGCCGCCCTCCCCGAGTGGACTGGCTCCGCTCGAGCCGGTTTGACTTGAGTCGGTTCAGGTCAAAGCAGCTCTTTTCAAGCCAATTCTGATCAAACCGCTTCTGCTCAAACCGGACCCGGTCAGGCCGGCTCAGACGAAACGCCCGAGCCGGGCGGCGTAGCGTTGGGCACAGCTAATGCCGAATTCGGTTGGCGCCAATCCCGGCGCGCGGTCATAAACCGTGGTAATGCCGAGCCGGCCGGCGGCAACCCGCTTGCCGTAGCAGACCAGGTGATCAATGGATTGCATGACGAACACAATCGCCGGCAGTGCCTGCGCGTAAAGCGCCTCGGCTGCTTCTTCATCACCCGCTGACATTGCATCGAAGCACCTCGCCTGCAGGTCAAACAGGTCGAGCCCGGGAATCATGCCGGCGCAACCAGCGCGCAAATTGTCGGTCAGCTCCAGACCGGCACGGCCATTGAACACAGCCAGTTGCGAACGCCCGTCCTGCGCCCTGCTGCGCTCGATAATGCCGCGAATCTGCATCACCGGACCTTCGCCTTTCAAGACCGTGAAGTTGCCGTGCTGGCCTGCCAGGTCGGCAATAGCATCATCAGACAGCCCGATGCCGATATATTCAGGCGCATTCTGGATGGCTACCGTCATGTCGAGCTGATCCAGCACTGAACCGAAGAAGGGCACCAGCTCGCGGTCGGTCGCGCCGCTGATACGCGGCGGCTGCAAGATCACCCAGCCCGCACCGTGATCGCGGGCATGACGTGCGAAATCAACCTGTTGCTGCACGGTTTCACCGAATACGGTAACCGCCAGCGGCAGCTGGCTATCGAGGTCTTCGGCCACCCATTCAACCAGTTGATGACGCTCTGCCGTGGAGAGTTTGGCCACTTCCGTGGCAAGGCCCAGCACCGCCAGTCCATGGGCACCGTTGTTGACACAAGCCTGCACCTGGCGGCGCATCGCGTCGCGATCCAGTGAGCCTTCGGCCGCGAAAAATGCGTACAGCATCGGATAAATCCCGGCAGGGCGTTGCGGAAAATTCATACGGACATCCTTTCAATACGTTCCCGGGCCGATTGTGTCGCCAGGCAGGCCATCATGCGGATTCTGGTGGTGCGGGGCTCACGCCCGGACTGATTGGGGGGCGGAGGCGGATGGAGATTCGGTGTACCATTTTCCCATCG
>JASFUE010000038.1:0-16242 GCA_050050435.1 Burkholderiales bacterium
GGGTGGTTTGATTCTGGTTGCCACCGAAGCCGGGCTGTAGAAGTCGCGCGACATGAAAATCGTGTACAGCAATGGCGCGATCTCGTAATTGTTGTCCCGGAAGCGCTTGCCCAGTTCGACCTGGAATTGCGACGACAGATCTTCGCGCACGAAGTAGCGATAGATTTTCCCGGCAATGTATTGCGAGGTGACCGGCTGATCGAGAATGATGTCGATCACGTCGACGCCATCGAAATTACCGGTTTGGCCGAGAACGGTTTTGGTGGTCTCGTCATGCTCGTCCTTGCGAACGACGAAGTCGAGGTCGACGTAGTTCCAGCCGGTAAATGCGCGGGCTGCTTCGCGTATATCCTCCTCGCTGTAATTGCCCACCCCCATGGTGAACAGTTCCATGATCTCGCGCGCGAAGTTTTCGTTAGGTGATCCCTTGACGTTGACCCCGGCGTCCAGGAAAGCGAGCATCGCCGGATCTTCAGATACGCTGATCAGCAGATCGCGGAAATTGCCCGTTCCTTTTTCGCGAAACAGCTCGTTTTGCTTGAGCATCTTGCGGTAGTCGCGCACCTTGTCTTCGCTGGTCGCGAAGTGTCCGTGCCAGAACAGGGTCATCTTCTCTTCCAGCGGACGGTTGGTGGTGAGCATGCGTTGTCCCCACCAGTAGGAAACCCGGTGCGTTTCCAGCTTGCTTGCACGCAGCCAGTAGAAAAAGCGGTCCACTACCGGTTGCAGCCGCCGGTTGCCCTCCGGCTTGACCTTGACGCCGATCGCTTCGCCTTTCTCGGCGGCCAGCTTCGTCGCAGCCGGGCGCGATGGCGGGAACGGCTCGATACCGGGATCATGCACTCCCGAATGTTCGAATGGCGGCAGCGGGTTGGGAATGTTCTTGAAATAGACGAGGTGGCGCACTGCCTGATCCGGCGTCATCGCTGCATACCTGTCAATTTCCTCGGGCGTGCCGCCGAAGCCGGCACGTTCGAGCAAGTGTGCGGCGCGCGCCCGGTTCCAGTCCGCATTTGTCAGCGGGCTCAGGTCCCCTGTCCACGATTCGGGCCCGGCGGCGGTTTGCGCTGCAACGGCCGGGATTGCCACAGAAAACAGCAAGACCGGCCAGATCATTTTTTTCGACCAGTTTTTCGGTGTCATTGCCTGACTCCAGTATCCAGATACAAACAATGCGGCTACGACTACGCCGCCATGCACCAAATTTTACCGCCGGGCGTTGACTATCCCGGTCAGGATTATCATGAAATTAAGCGTTTCACACGCTTGCGTGCGAGGTGAATTTGCGCTGCCGGTTCGACCGGGTGCCGCCAGCACGTGGCCTGGATCAGGTGACAGAAATCAGGTGGCGAGGATGCGTTCGAGAGCGCCGCGCATATCGGCTGCAAGGGGAAGCGACTTGCGGCTGGTGCGATCGACGTAGACGTGAACAAAATGCCCCTGCGCTGCCGCCGTGTCGTCGTCATTGCGAAACAGTCCGATGCCGTAACGAACGCTGCTGGTGCCGAGATTTTCCACGCGCACGCCTGCGTATACCACGTCCGGAAACGTGATCGGGGAGAAGTAATTGCATCGGGTTTCAACCACCAGGCCGATGATGGTGCTGTGTTCGATGTCGAGTACGCCCTGCTCGATCAGGTACTGATTGACCGCAGTGTCAAAGAATGAATAGTAGACGACGTTATTGACGTGGGCATAAACGTCGTTGTCCATCCAGCGGGTCGGAATCGCCTGAAAGTGTGGATAGAGTTTCCTGGGGTGCGGTTGCGGGCGGGGCATGGTTTGAACTGATTCCGAAATTGTGTGGTCAGGTTACATCCCGAGCCGGTCAGGGCCGGTGCGGATCGCGGACACGTTCGATGAATTCACTTGCCATCTGGCTGGTCTTGCTCATCCGGCAGTGCCCGCATTTGCTTCCAGTTTAATCCAAGCAGACCGGCAAGCACGACTATGGCCATGCCGACAAACGAACCGGCGTCGGGAAAGTCGCGAAAGACAATATAGCCGAGCAGCGTGGACCACAGAAGTTGTGAGTAGGTAAACGGGGCCAGCGCGCCCGGCGATGCGTGTTCGACTGCGCGGATCAGCAGGAAATGGCCATAGCCGCCGAGCACGCCCATGCCGAACATCATCACCGCCTGAACCAGGGTTGGTGTCTGCCAGTTCAACGGCAACACCGCGGAGGTCACGATGCCGCCGATCAACGCGGTGTAGAACAGCGTGGTGTAGGCATGATCGTGTCCCGACATCTTGCGGGTGACGATCTGGTAGAAGCTGAACAGGACTGCAGTGAGCAGTGGGAATACGGCCGCTGGCGTAAACAGCGCACCGCCTGGCCGAATAATCACCAGTACGCCCGCAAAACCGAGCAGCACCGCGATCCATTGCCGGACATTTGCCTTCTCGTGCAACAGCCAGCTTGCCAGCAACGTCGTCAGGACCGGGCCGAGAAAACTGATCGAGGCTGCTTCGGCCAGCGGCAAGAATCGCAACGCCATGTAAAAACACAGCGTGCTGGCAACCAGCAGCAAGCCGCGCAGAACCTGCAATCCGGGCCGCGTGGCACGCAACAGCTGGCCGCGCATGCGTGGAAACAGCAGTGCCGCCGTCATCACCAGGTGCACCGTGTAGCGCGCCCAGATCAGGGCTCCCACCGGATAGTCCGCGCGCAGCATGTATTTGGCCAGCGTATCCATGGCCGAGAACATGAACACGGCGGAGACGATGAGCAAAATGCCGCGGCGCAACTGATGATCGTGGTGTGTCGACATTCGAACTTTCAGGTATGCAAGTGGGGGCGC
This sequence comes from Burkholderiales bacterium, assembly GCA_050050435.1. Classification (GTDB taxonomy): domain Bacteria; phylum Pseudomonadota; class Gammaproteobacteria; order Burkholderiales; family Eutrophovitaceae; genus SG8-40. The sequence continues at coordinate 2,802 of JASFUE010000038.1, forward strand.
CAGACTCGTGTGTGCGTAATCAATACGCACCGTTACGCACCGCCGCAAGCTCAAGGCTGCTACAAAGGGAACTACCTCGCAGGGTCGATTTATCTCTGGCCCGGCAGCACGCTGCGACCGGCAAAACGGGCGCGCTCTGCCAATGACTCCTCGATACGCAGCGCTTCATTCCATTTCGCCATGCGTTCCGATCTCGAGAATGAGCCAACCTTGAGTTGGCCGGCATTCCATCCGGTTGCCAGATGCACGATGGTAACGTCCTCTGTTTCGCCGGAACGGGCCGATACGATTGTTCCGAAACCGTTCTGTTTGCCGGCCAGCAGCGCGGCCTGTGTTTCGCTGACCGTGCCGGCCTGGTTTGGCTTGATCAGCACCGCATTGCATGCACCGTCTGCTGCTGCCTGGTTCACCCGCGCTGCGTTGGTAACCAGATAATCATCGCCGATGACCTGGACTTGCGAGCCGACCGCCGAGCAGAACTGTTTCATTCCGCGATCATCGTCTTCGGCCAATGGATCTTCCACCGAGACGATGGCGTAGCGTTCGATCCATCCGATCAGCATTTCACACAGTCCGTCGCTGTCGAGCTCGCGTTGCTCCAGCCCCAGAACATAACGTCCATTCTTGCGAAATTCGGAAGCGGCGATGTCCAGTGAAATTCCGACCTGCTCGCCGGGCGTGAAGCCGGCCTTTTCGATGGCCCGGGTCAGTTGCGTCAACGCCTCTTCGTTCGATGCGAACGCCGGCCAGTAGCCACCTTCATCGGCGACACCTTGCAGTTTGCCCTGCTCGCGCATGATTTCACCAGCGGCAAGGTAGACCTCTGCAGTGATTTCCAGCGCTTCGGCAAAACTGGCAGCTGCCAGAGGCATGATCATGAAGTCCTGAATATCGACCCGGCGTCCGGCGTGGGCGCCGCCGCCGAATATCTGGATTTCAGGCATTGGTAATGTGATGCCCTGATCCTGCGCAAGGTGCTGCCAAAGTGATACGCCTTTGGCGTTGGCGGCAGCGTGCAGCGCTGCCATGGATACCGCAATCGTGGCGTTACCGCCCAGCCGTGACTTGTTCGCAGAGCCATCGAGCACGATCAGTGCGGTGTCGATTTCCTTCTGATTATCTGCATCCCTGCCGGCGAGCAAATCTGCAATCTCGCCATTGACGTTGGCAACCGCCTGCGAAACACCCATTGCGCCAAACCGTTTCCCACCATCACGCAAATCGACAGCTTCATTGGTGCCGCGTGAAGCGCCTGCCGGCGCGATGGCACGGCCAATGGCACCACCGGCGAGCCGCACTTCGGCTTCCACGGTGGGCCGTCCCCGTGAGTCCCAGACCTGGCGACCGATCAGTTTCTCAATGCGTGTATTTGACATATACCTGAATCTGAAATTGAGTAATCTTTGACTTGTTCAACGATGGGTGATTGATGCAAGCAGTGGTCGGTGTCGTTGCGCGCGTGCGTTGAGCAGGATCATTTCGATGCTGCCGCGAGATCGCTCTCCCACGCATTGCGCAAATCAGCAAGGCGCTCGACAGGTTCCTGCAGCAGGCGTACCGCTGTGCGGCGAATCTGCTCGCGTTCCGTATCCCTCGTCACGTACTCGACGGGCGATTTGCCATCGACCCGTCCGAGCAGTAATCCGGGCAGCAGGGCGGCCGCGCGCCGCTCCAGCGCGTCTGCCGATTCCCATTTCACCTGGCCAAGATACGCCGCGACAAGCGAATCGAAACAGGCAAGGTAATTGCCTGTCCATTGTGGTCTCCAGATGCACTTGAGCAGCAGGTGATTCAGGCAAAACGCCACATCAAACGCCGGATCACCATACCAGGCGCATTCCGCATCGAGAAAGACTGGGCCGGCGGCACCGATGAGGATATTCTTGGGGCTGACGTCCCCGTGCACCAGCGCAATTTTGGTTGTTGCCGTGCGCGCAGCGAGGTCTTCCAGGCGCCCGGCGCATTCCGGGTGCTTCTCCGCGGTGGCCCGCAGGTAGGGGTCGAGACGAATCGGAACGAAAATATGGTCGGTGCGAAAAGCCTGTTCGATATGATTGCGTCCAGCCGTCGCGCCGTGAATGGCGGCAATGGTTTGCCCGACTCTGGTCGCAGTGCCGGTCTCGATAGTGCCGTCGCGCAACTGTTCCTTCCACACCGGGTAGCTCTCCGGGTCGAGATATTCCATGGCAAACATGCCGGACTGGCTGTCTTCGCCGACAATACGCGGTACGGCCTCCGGCACGATCGACGCCGCGACTTTCATCCAGGCGCGTTCCCAATCGTTGCGCTCAACCGGAGCCTGCCAGTCGGCCTCAACCTTGAGTTGCGGCAGCGCGCGTTTGATGCACACGGGTCCGTTCGGCAGATCGACGCGCACAATATCCGAGGACACGCCGCCGGTCAGCGGTGTCACCGCCGGCGTTTCACCGGCGGAGATCAATCCCATGCGTTCGAGTGCCGAAAGAAAGTCCGCGTGTTCCATGCAGGCTTTGGAGTGTCCAGGTCGTGCGGGTTTGAAAGGGACAAACTTGCTGACTGCGCCCGCAACCGTTGCGCTACGGGGGCGACGCGAGGTAGCAGTCGGGGCCGGTCAGGAGGGCGCACTTTAGCACAGGCAACCCCTTTGATTGGTGCTGCCTCGATCAGTGCCGCTTCGATCAATGCGAGTTCGATGAATTCCGGTTTGACAGATGCTGCCGCGCCGGGCGGTGAGAAACGGGGAAATCCGACGCCATGAAAGTTGTGCTGGCACTGGACCAGGGTACGACCAGTTCGCGCTCGCTCGTTATTGACGCGCACGGACAGGTGCTGGGTCTCGCGCAGCAGGAACTGACAATGCATTACCCGAATCCGGGTTGGGTCGAGCAGGATCCGCTGGAGATCTGGTCGACTCAAATCGGGACTGCTCGGGCAGCGCTGGATGCCGCCGGCATGAGCGCGGCCGACGTTGCCGCGATCGGTATTTCCAATCAGCGCGAAACCACCTTGCTCTGGGACCGGAGTAATGGTGAGCCGTTGCACAATGCTATCGTCTGGCAGGACCGGCGTACTGCGGCACCGTGCGAGCAATTGCGCTCACAAGGCGTGGAGCCACTGATCACCGGGCGAACCGGCCTGCTCATTGATCCGTATTTTGCCGGCACCAAACTGGCCTGGCTGCTCGATCATGTCGAAGGTGCTCGCGCCCGTGCCGAAGCCGGGCAGCTGGCGTTTGGAACGGTGGATTCATGGTTGATCTGGAAGCTCACCGGCGGACGGGTTCACGCCACCGATGTGACCAACGCCTCACGCACCTTGCTGTTCAACATCCACACCCGGGAATGGGACGACAAGTTGTTGAAATTATTGCGTATCCCCCAGTCCGTCTTGGCGTCGGTCGTCGACTCGTCTGGCGTGTGTGGTGAGACGGATAGCGCGATCCTCGGCGCTTCGGTGCCGATTGCGGGAATCGGTGGCGACCAGCAAGCGGCGCTGTTTGGCCAGCAATGCGTCCGAACAGGAATGGTCAAGAGTACGTACGGCACCGGTGGTTTCATGTTGATGCAAACAGGCGAACAAACGGTGGAGTCGAAGAGCAGGCTGTTGACCACGGTTGCATGGAAAATTCGCGATCGGGTCAATTACGCTCTTGAAGGCAGTGTTTTTGTCGCCGGTGCTGCCATCCAGTGGTTGCGTGACGGGTTGCAGATTATCGAGTCGTCAACGCAGGTCAACGAACTCGCTGCCAGCGTAGAAGATAACGGTGGGGTCTACTTCGTGCCCGCATTTGCCGGACTCGGGGCGCCGCACTGGGATGCGTTTGCCCGCGGCAGTATTTTTGGTCTGACCGGAGGCAGCCGCGCCGGGCACCTGGCGCGCGCAACACTTGAGTCGATTGCGTTTCAGACGGCGGACGTTCTGGATGCAATGCGCATCGACTCGGGGATCGATATCACGGAGTTGCGTGTCGATGGTGGCGCCAGCCAGAGCGACCTTCTGATGCAATTCCAGGCTGACATGCTGGGTGTGCCGGTACTGCGACCGAAGAACCATGAAACAACCGCGCTCGGCGGGGCTTATCTGGCTGGCCTGGCTGTTGGATACTGGCCCGACATGGCGGCACTTGAACAGCAATGGCAACTGGACTGTCAGTTTGAGCCGCAAATGCCTGCCTCGCGGGTGGCCGCGCTCAAATCGCAATGGCGCGAAGCCATAAAACGCACGCTCGGCTGGGAACGTGCAGCGCAAGGCGGACGATAGGGCGGAGCGCGATACATGGCCAGGATCGCGATTTTCAATCAGAAGGGCGGTGTCGGAAAAACCACGACATCGCTCAACCTCTGTGCGGCACTGGCACGGCACGGCTACAACCCGTTGACAATCGACCTGGATCCGCAGGCTCATCTTTCCCATGTCTGCGGCGCCCGAGTTGCCAACGCGGAAGACTCGGTGTTCAGTTTCTTTGACCAGGTCAAGCCACTGACCCAGTTGATTCGTCCGGCCCACGGTGGCTGGCTGGTCATTCCGGCACACTTCGAACTATCCAAAGTCGATACCAAGTTCGGCAAGGGGCCCAATGTGCTCAACCGGCTCAATCAGGGGATCGCCAAGGAAAACCTCAACACCGGCCGTCCGATCCTGATCGACTGTTGTCCGATGCTGGGGATTCTGAGCCTGTCGGCAGTCATTGCCTCGGATCGTGTCCTGATTCCGGTATCGACCGATTATCTAGCGGTGCACGGTGTCATGGCGGTAGAGAAAACCCTCAAGGCGCTGGAGCATGTGCTCAAGAGACGTGTCGTGCGCCGTTACCTGGTGACCCGTTTCGATACCCGGCGCAAGATGTCGCACGAAATTTTCGAAGAGCTGAAGCAGCGCTACGGAGATGAAGTGTGTTCGACGCGTATTTCGGAAAACGTCGCGGTTGCCGAGAGTCCGGCATCCGAGAAAGACGTTTTTTCCCATTCTCCGGGCAGCCGCGGTGCCAGTGACTATGAAGCACTGTTGCACGAACTGGTCGCTACCGGGTTCATTGAAAATCACATGTCAGCGTCGGAAACAACCAGCGACGCAGCAACGCCCCGCGACCCGGGCGACAACGATTGACATCACACACGGGGCGGAAACGGCCAGGGCGGCTTCATGCCAGAGGGCCGTTTTGGTGTTACTCGTCGGGTGCGCGTGAAATCATCGAAATGATGTTCTCGAAATTCATGTCGTCTTCTCGCACGGGCGACTGAATCTCCTTGCATTCGAGAATTTCACAATGCAGGTACATCTGGTTGATGCGCCGCTCCGCCTCGCTTCTGTCTCTTGCATGTATCACCAGGTTATCAACCGCCAACCCGTTGCGGGTGCGGATTCTCAAAGCGAACTTGATCATCTGGTTGGAAGCGACCATCGCGTGATTCTAGCTGTTGCGCTGTCGGCGGGCCAGTCAATAATGATTGCCGCAACCGCCAAATCAATTCTACGAACACCGGCGTTGCAGCGTTAGAATAGAAGCGCGAAACTGCAAAATCCAGAAGCGGTTGAGGTAAGCAGCATTTGTTAGCCTCACGCCTTGCAGGGTCCGCGATACATATTGCAGATAGCGGCAAGCCTTGCAGGTTTTGCGCTCGTGGTTTTCCGGCTGGATACATCGTCAAGCCCTGTCCGGAAATCCGTTTAAACTCGAGACGAGTGACCGTGGCCGTCCCTGCGTTCACTTGTGTTGCTGATTGACGACAGTTTCAGGAAGGTAGCGATTATGTTTTCAGCGTTGAGAACTTGTTCGATCTTGCTGCTGGCTACGATGATGCTCATCGGGCTTGCTGCCTGTTCGACCACCGACACGGGTTCAACAGCGGTCATAGAAGATTCATCGATAGAAGCACCGGAAGCCGCTCCGGAGGCTGAAGAGGCTCCGGCGACTGACGAGGAACCGATGCAGTTCGATACGTCACCGGAAATATCGGCAACGCAACCCTCCGACGAGCCGTCAACGGTCGTAGCCCCGGAGGAGGTGCAGAGCAGCGCAACCGGTCCGAGTACAGGTGCTGCCGAGAAGACCGAGACTGTCGAGCCGATTGCCGAATTCCCCATTACGTCTTACGAAATCGAAGAGCAGGACAGCATGGCGTCCGAAAGCGAAACCGATGCTGAGATCGAGCGTTTGCGCGAAGACCTGGCAGCAACCGAGTCCGAGCTCGATCAAATTCGTGCCGAAGAAGAAAAACGTGACTATTCTTCAAGTGATGCGGCCACTTCGTCAGAGTCATCCGGAGATATGGCGGGCTCGCAAGAATCAGCAACGAGCGGTGCGCAAGCACCTGAAACGCAGACCGAGTCAGCCGTGTCGCAGGCGCCGATGGAACCATCGGAGCGCGACGTTATCGATCTACCGGGGATGCCGGCCGAGAACAGCATCTTCTTCGGCTTCGATCAGGCGGCGGTGGACAGTGAGTACGAAGCCATACTCATTGAACATGCCAACTTCCTGAAAAGCCATCCGGAGTTGAAAATCGAAGTGCAGGGTAATTGTGACGAGCGGGGCAGCCGAGAATACAACATCGCCCTGGGGCAGCGCCGCGCGTTCACGGTCAAGCGGGCACTCGAGCTTCTCGGTGTCGACGGTAACCGCATCGAAACGGTCAGCTTTGGGTCCGAGAAACCAATGGCTTTCGGACATGACGAGGAAAGCTGGCGTCTTAACCGGCGCGCGGATATCGTCTACGTTAACTAGTTCAGAGTGGTTGGGACGATGTTGATGTTTCTTCAGTTAACGGGATCGCGGGGGATCAGATTGGCCGTGCCGAAAACTGCGATGTTCTTTATCTGTTCGGCCGTTATCGTGGTGAGTGGATGCGCGCCGGGCATGAATGACCGCTCGCTTGGTGGCCAGGCTGGCACGTCTGCCCGGGCTCAGGTGAAGCAATCCGATCCGGAAGTGGTCGTGGTCGAGAAGTCTCAACCTCAGGCGCGGTTGGCATCCCAGTTGAGCGAACAGCAAAGTGAAATTGCGAAGCTTCGCAATGAACTCAGTTCCAGTCAGGCGCGCACCGATGCTGCGGAGACGGCGGCACGTGATGCACAAACCTCGATTACTGCCTTGCAGAACGATCTTGCCCAAATCAGCACGCGTGTCGATACCGCCACGGCGCAATCGGAAAAGGCATTCCAGATCTCCACCGAGTTTCTGTCAAACCTGGTCGCGGCGCGTGAAGAGCAACGTAGTCTGATCGAGCGCAATCTCAGAACGTTCGATGCCATGGACGAGCGGCTCAAGAATGTCGAAGGACTCGTGGCCGAGGCACGTCGGGAACAGGAAATGGACGCCAACGCTGCACAGGCGATGTCCGCGGAGACCGACCAGCGCTTGCAGAAAGCCGATCGTGAGCTGGCGCAACTACGCGAGCAACTCACGGTCTTGAACCGTCAAAACCAGGAAGTGCGCGCCGCTATTGATTCGGGTGCGATGATGGGCATGTTGCGCGATCTCGAGGCGACGCGGCGCGATACCTCGATGCTGCGTGGCGCGGTCGAGCAATTGCAGCGCGAGCAGGAGGGGGCGCGCAAGCGCATGCAGAATTATTATCTGGATCTCGATGCCCGCATCCAGGCGTTGCAGGACCAGCAGGCAGCTGCGCGCAAACAGGGAGCAAGTGGTACAGCGACGGGGGGCGATTTGCCCGCACAGGATCTGGAGATGATGAGCCCGGCGGATAGTCAGACACAGCAACCTTCGATGCAAGGCGAGCCGTTGCCGCCATTGGAAATCGGGCCTTACGAAAACGGCCCGGCAACGCCGGCAGGCGCCGCCGGTAGCGCAATCGATGAGTCATCTGCGGGCAAGGGCACCAATGCCGCGACGACGGTGCAGCCACCGCAGGTGACCGAGCATGGCGTGATCTCCACCGATTACCAGGCCGGTTCTGCGCAAACGGCGCCGGCTGAACCTGCGCAATAGTTCGTTTCCTGTTTGTTTTCCCGGTTCGTGTTCCTTGATTGCGCGCGCCATTGATTGGTGGATACGGTAGCGGGTAGCATTCCCGCGATTGTTTTGGGCGCAACAGCGGCATCGTTTTGATGCGCATCCGCGACTTCAAGCGCAGCCGGGAGAGAGGTCATGGGACACGAACTCGAACACATCGAGTGGCGCATGTATCAGGACATGCACGCTGCAGCCGATGCGCAACTGCGTTCCCGGCTCAAACTCAACGGCGCTGTTGTTGGTTCAGCTTTTGCATCGGTCGCCGGTGCCTTGCCAGCTTCGGCGATTGCCATCAACGTCTGTTTCGGTCTGGGCCTTGAAAAACAGGCCACGCGCGGGGACGTGGACCAGATCATCGGGTTATATACGCAGGCCGGTGTTCAACGGTATTTCATTCAGCTCCACCCGCAGGCGCGTCCGCAATCGCTCGACAATTGGCTGATCGACCATGCCCTGGAGCCAACACGCGGCTGGATGATGTTTCAGCGCGGCCGCGAAGCGCCCGCTCCGGCGATCACAACGTCACTGAAAGTCCGGGAAGCCACCACCTCGGATGCGCAAGCGTTTGCGCGCATCTCCTGCGACGCATTTGATCTCGGGGAAGCTGCGATTGACTGGCTTGTGCGACTGGTGGGCCGCCCCGGCTGGCACATTTTCATGAGTTTCGATGAGGACGAACCTGCCGGCACTGGCGCCGTTTTTGTTGAAGACGATCTCGCTTACTTTACTTTTGGCGCCACCGCACCCGCATATCGTGGCCGCGGCGGCCAGAGCGCGCTGCTGCGCGCGCGAGTTGCCGCAGCACTCGATCTCGGTTGCCGGACCATGGCGACATGCACCGGAGAAGAAGTGCCGGGTGATGCGCAGCACTCTTACAAGAACATCATGAAAACCGGTTTCAGAGAGTGCTATGTCAGGCGTAACTTCGCATTACCCAAGGCGTAGCGCTCTGTTCTCAGGCCGCTCCCAATCGTGCGGCGAAGCGAGGATAGGTCTCGGCAATATCCTCGCGCACTGGTCCGCGTATTAATTCCAGTTGCGCGGCGTCTGGTGCCGGTGTGTCCGGCACGACTGCCGGACAATCGAAATCGAAACCGGTGTTGTCACGGATCTCTTCAACCGTATGGCCCGGATGCACGCTGGCAAGACGGAAGCGGCGCTGGTCGCGGTCGAAATAGAAAAGCCCGAGCCCGGTCAGCAATGCGAATGGTCCGCCTGGCCGGTATACGCCCTCGCTGGTGCCGGGCGCGCTGACGAAATCCACCTGGGGAACCATTACGCGCCGCGTATGCTCTTCGCGAAACAGAATCACCCGCGGGACAAGGTAGTACAGGTAGGCCGAGCCGAATGAACCTGGCCAGCGCACCTGCCCTCGAGGATAACCTCCCACGCTGACCAGATTGATGTTGCCTTGTCCGTCGATCTGGCCACCGCCCAGAAAGAACGCGTCGATTCGCCCTTCGGCCGCGAGGTCGAACAACTCGACGCCGCCATTGGTAAAGAAATTGTTTCTTCTCGAACCAAGGACGGATACGCGTAACGCGCCGTCCGAGAGTACGCGGGCCAGCAGGGCACCGGAACCGGGAATTGGAGATGATGCACCGACGGCCACGTGACGACAGCCGCTGAGCAGGCGCGCGATAACGCAGATCAGCAACTCGGTGGTCGAAAATGAACTCATGCAGCCACGGGTTCGTGGCTGAGCCACTCTTCGATGAACTCGCTGAATCCGTCCGCCGTGCGCGCCATCATGGCGTAGCGCGCCAGTACTGCTTCGTCATCGTGATAGAGATCACCGAAACCCAGCGGCCAGGAACCATGCCTGGCGAGCGCAATCCGGCTTACGTAAATTGCCGGCAGTACCGCGCCCGCGCGGGCGTCGTCGTCGAGCAGGTTGACGTCGGTGGTTTCCTCTACGCTCACCAGTGTTTCGCGTGACGCGTGCGCCAGGGTGATCAGTTCCCGTTGCCGGCCAACGAAGACGTTGCCGAAGCGGTCGGCAAGCGGTGCATGAAACAGGCTCACATCCGGGCGTATCGCGGGGAGGACGGCAATCGGATCATCTTCCTCGAACGGATTGTCGATCACTTTCCAGTCGCTGCGATGCTTCATCAAATCCGAACCGATCAGGCCGCGCAAGGGTGTAAACGGATTGCCTTTTTCCGCTGCTTGCAGTGCCGCGTAAATTGCGGGGCAGGTTGCATCGCGCATGACCAGCTTACCGTTGCGCAGCGCTTCGGCAAAACGCGGGCCGCCGCCAAATTCACCCAACGTGACTGCTGACGTTTCCAGCGTACGTACCGCACCAGTGCCGATCAGAATATCGGTCTGGATTCCGCCGATGGGCACGCAGACCACATGCAGATCGCGCACGTTGCGCCGCACCAGCTCGCGGGTCGCGTGCATTGCCACCCCGGTACCGTCCTTCGGAAGTGCCAGTTTTGCGCCGTTGGCGATACTGTCGGTGAGTTCACTCAGCGGAACAAAAATCTTGCTGTTCATATTGCAATCTCCTGTGTCGGCCGCACTGGCATGACGCAAACCGGTCACGGGAACGACCCGCGCCACGCAGCCTGCCTATGATATTCGATTACGGTTCCCGATTCGAACATGGCTGCAACTCATGTGCCCGATTGTGCCCCGGTTGTGCATGTATCGGCTTCGTCGTATCGTGGCAAGCGTAATCATCCTGATCAATTCTGTGTGCAAAGTTATAATTGCATTTGCGTCCCAGGATAATAAAACTGCATCGCAGCAATACAGGTTGCACTCTCATGCGCGTTGGTCTACGCGTTCCTTAAATCAGACGCAAACAACTAAGGAGGCATGGACGATGAATATCGCAACATTTGTGGAGTCCTTGCAGTCTACGCTTGGAACTCACATTCCTTCCATTATCGGCGCTCTGGCGTTGCTCGTTGTCGGCTGGTTTCTCGCCGTCGTGGTGCGCGCAGGCGTGCGCAAATCGTTGTCTGCACTGAAGGTCAACGAGCGCATCGGTGAAACGACGGACGAAAAAATGGACGTCGAAAAAGGCGTCTCCGCTGGCGCGTTCTGGCTGATTGTGTTGATCACGCTGATCGGTGTGTTCAACACCCTCAATCTCGAACTGGTATCGCGTCCCTTCAACGAATTGCTGGGGCAAGTCCTCGGCTATTTGCCACGGCTGCTTGCCGGGGCGTTGTTGCTGGTGCTGGCGTGGGTGCTGGCAACCGTGCTGCGTTCGCTCAGTACCAGGGCGCTGGCCGCAACCAGTTGGGATGAAAAGCTGGCGCACGAAGCGGGCACCAAGCCGATGAGCAAGAGCGTTGGCAATGTCCTGTTCTGGCTCACGTTTCTGCTGTTCGTTCCGGCCATACTGGGCGCTTTCGACCTCGAAGGCCTGCTCAAGCCGGTACAGGGGATGATCGACAAGGCGCTGGCAATGATTCCGAACATCGTCGCCGCGGTCGCCATCGGTTTTGTCGGCTGGCTGGTTGCAAAGGTGTTACGCGGGCTTGTCACCAACCTGCTGGCGGCAGTGGGCGTTGACAAGATCGGGACGGATGCCGGGCTTGGCAAACAGGTACAGATCTCCCGGTTAGTTGGCATGATCGTGTTCATCTTCGTGTTTATCCCGGCGCTGATCGCTTCACTCGACACCCTGCAGATCGAATCCATATCGGCACCGGCGACCGAGATGCTGTCGATGATTCTCGAAGCCGTGCCGAATCTGTTGGCTGCCGCCGTCATTCTCATCATTACCTGGTATGTCGCCAAATTCGCCGCTGACATCGTCAGCCGCCTGCTCGCCGGATTGGGCTTCGATGTCTTGCCGGAGCGCCTCGGTATGACGCACGCGTTCAAAGCGCCGATGACACCATCCGCAATCGTCGGTGGCGTGCTCGTGTTCTTCGCGATGTTGTTCGCCACCGTCGAGGCAGCCAACCGACTCGGCTTTGCACAGGTGCGTGACCTGGTGAGTGCGTTTATCGAGTTCGGTGGCGACATTCTTCTCGGTGGCGTTATTTTCGTGGTCGGTTACTGGCTCGCCAATCTCGCGTTCAAGGCGATCACGCGTGCCAGCGGGGCGGAGTCCAGTGGCCTTGGGCACGTTGCGCGGCTGGCAATCATCGGGCTGGTCATTGCGATGGGTTTGCGCGCCATGGGCATCGCCGACGACATCGTCAACCTGGCGTTCGGCCTGACGCTCGGCGCGGTGGCTATTGCGTTCGCTCTTTCATTCGGACTGGGCGGGCGCGAAGCAGCCGGCAGGCAGATGGAGCACTGGTTGAGCAAACTCAGGAAAGGCGAATAGCATTTGTCTCCGAACCCAGCCCCGCTCGCGCGGGGCTTTTTTTTGGGTTGAAAGCCAACAAGTCATTGACAGGCTGAACGCGCATGGGGCTAAAATCGCCGGGCAGCCCGGGTAAGCCGGAACGAGGCAGACCGCGTCCGAGAACGCACCACACCCGCGGGGCTCGGCGCTCAGCGCCGGATCGGGTAACCGTGCACATGCGCGGAGTGTTAAACAAAGGCGAAAGAGCAATGGCGAAACAGGAAACCAGCAGCGCAATCAGCGTCGCCGACGCCTTGCAGGCCGAGGACGCGCGTTATGAAGCGCAGATCGATTGCGACTTCGATTCGCTCGACACGCTCCTTGCCAGGGATCTGGTCTACATTCACTCGAGCACCGTTCAGGACACCAAGGCGAGCTTTATCGAATCGCTTCGCTCGGGCAAGGTCAGCTATCACAGCATGGAGCGGAGCAACACCAAGGTGCGGATTTTCGGAAATATCGCCATCATTACCGGCAGAGCGGATTTCGAAGTCACAACACGTGGCAGGGACAAGACGCTGAACCTGTTGTTTCATTCCGTGTGGGTCAAGCGCGACAGCGGGCTGCAATTCGTGTCCTGGCAAGCCACACGGTTGCCGGAGTGAACGGCCGGCGCGGATTGGTGCCGGCTTTGGACGGACACGACATCGCGCGGGAGCGGTTCGCGCACCTGCCCACGCCAATTGAGGCGTTGCCGCGGCTCAGTGCCAAACTCGGCGGTCCGGGCATACTGGTCAAGCGCGACGATCAGACTGGTCTGGCCTTTGGTGGCAACAAGACGCGCAAGCTGGAGTTTCTGGTAGCTGAAGCGCGCCAGCAAGGGGCGAACACGCTTGTGACTGGCGGCGCGGTGCAATCCAACCATTGTCGGCAGACCGCGGCGGCTGCCGCCCGGTTCGGCATGGGCTGCATCCTGGTGCTAACCGGCGAGCGGCCGCGGCAGTCAACGGGCAATTATCTGCTCGACCAGTTTTTCGGTGCCGAAACACTCATCGTTGAACAGCGCAGTGAGCGCGACCGCATTCTTCAGGAAAGCTTCGACAAGGCGGTGAGCGACGGCAGGCGGCCCTATCTGCTGCCGTACGGCGGATCGAGCCCTACCGGTGCGCTCGGCTACGCGTTCGCGATGCAGGAATTCATGCAGCAGGATGTGCGGGTCGACTGGATTGTGT
>JASFUE010000039.1:0-16215 GCA_050050435.1 Burkholderiales bacterium
CAGTGAGTACTCGCCGGATGCATCCTCGTCGGGCCAGAGGTCGCTGCGTAATCTGTGCCTGTCCTATCTGATGACGCCGGGAGATGAAGCCGCATTCGGGCTGTGTATGGCGCAGTTCGAGAATGCCGACAACATGACCGACACCATGGCAGCGATTGCGGCCCTGGCTGAACACGACACCGAGCAGACACGCCATGCACTGGAAGACTTTTTCAACCGGTGGTCAGACGAGCCGCTGGTAGTCGACAAATGGCTTGCAGTCCAGGCCGCCTCAAGCCTTCCGGGCACACTGGACAACGTCAAACGGCTGACCCAACACCCCGTTTTCGATATAGGCAATCCCAACAAGGTCTACGCATTGATACGAACCTTCGGCGCGAACCATGTGCGCTTCCATGCCGCTGACGGTTCAGGTTATGCGTTTCTCGCGGAACAAATCATTCGCCTCGATTCGATCAATCCACAAATCGCGGCACGCATTGCGCGATGTTTTGACCGCTGGCGGAAATTTGATCAGCGGCGTCAGGAGCACGCCATGAATGCCCTTGAACGCATTCGCGAAACCGCGGGGCTGTCAGTGGACACCAGCGAAGTGGTGTCGCGCACGTTGAGCTAGAAACGCGCCTGCCGGCGACAGGGCTTCGCTCGGCCTTGTCTTCGGGCACGTCCAGTAAGCCGTTCCCGGTGAGCCGTGCTAACCAGCCATGCCAGAGCGGTCATTGCAGAGCCGGCAAATATTGCAGCGAGCAAGGAGAAATGATTCATGCCCGATAATAGCGTCACCATCTACCACAACCCTCGATGCAGCAAGAGCCGCAAGACGTTGGCTTTGCTACAGGAGAACGGGATCGAACCCGACATCGTCGAATACCTGAAAACGCCGCCCGACAAGGCCACGCTGAAAATGCTCGTCAGGAAACTCAGCTTGAGACCCGAGTCTCTCGTTCGCAAGGGCGAGGACACGTTCAAGCAGCACTACGCGGGCAAGACGCTGACCGATGACCAGTGGTTCGAGGCGCTCGAAAAATTTCCGATCCTGATCGAACGCCCGATTGTTGTAAAGGGCGAGCGCGCCGTGCTCGGCCGCCCCCCGGAGAATGTCCTCGAACTGCTCTGAGCCGGTCCCGCCCTGCCTGGTTCCTCTGGCCAATAACAAAAAAATGGCACCCTCCTCAGGGGGGTGCCACAAAGCAAACAAGGGGAGAAAGGGAGTATGTAAGTCGGGTTACAGGCGTGCGACATTACCGAACGGATCGGCAATCGGGGCAGGCAGTAGGCACGAAAAATCGGAGATGGCCGCAAACGGCTCGTGCGAACGTGCCTGTATGGCCCCTTCAGATTGCAGTGCAACGCCCAAATCGCAGAATTTCCGATTGTCCAGGCGCTCTTCAAACTGCTGTTCCAAGCGCTGCCCGAAGTCTCCCACCGTATTCGGCGCCGGGGCGACTTTGGCCTGGACGACGTTACCACCGAACGCCAGCCATACGGCGATCATCAGAACGATGGAACGAATAAACATGGTTGTCTCCTTGTGTTCGACTGCCACACGACGGTGTGACTAATGCTGACAAGGTTAGACGTCCGGCCCTGGCGATTCGATGCAGTTGTACGCTCCGGAAATGTGCGAAATTCACACTTCGGGCCGGTGAAAAGAAGCAATCAAGGGTTAGACGGGGGCGCCCACCTCGCGGCTACCAGTTCGCCGGGATTTTCTTGAGAATCGTGATACGCCTGGACTTGATGGAGAGATAACCACCTTCGGTCAGGTCGTGCATGATCCGGCTGACCATTTCCCGCGAAGCGCCAATGCGGTTGGCCAGGTCCTGCTGGGTGAGCCGCTGATCGATTACCAGTTGCCCCTCCTGTTCCTCGGCCAGCATATACAGGGTTTTTACCAGACGCCCGAATACATCGAGCAGCGCCATGGTGCGCACGTTCTCGGTCAGGATACGAACGCGCTTGGCGAGGCCATGGAGCAGCGAAAAACCGATGTCGGGATCTTCGACAATCGCTTCGCGTAACTGGGATTTTGTAATGATCATGACTTTGCATTGCTCCAGCGCCATGATCGACGCCGATCTGGGTTCGTCGTCAAATAATGCGAGATCGCCAAAATATTCCCCTGGCCCCTGCGTCGAAAGCACAACCTCCTTGCCGTTTTCGTCACTGAGAAAGGCCTTGACCGACCCCGACTGAATGACAAACAGGGAGTTCCCTTCGTCACCTTCGTTCACGATGATCGCGCCCTTAGGATATGTGCGCACTGCGGCACGGTTGGTCAACAGTCCGATTTGCTCGTCAGAAAGACCTTCGAACCCACCGACATCCTTCAGCATGTCGCCTCCTTTTCTACCGCAGCGTTTTCCACCATGGCCCTTCCCGTCGGACTCTCTTCCACCGTACTACCCGAGGGCAAGGCAACCGGTTATTCCTTCCCTGGCGTTGGAACATATCCCTGCTCCTTGATGTACTGCACGAGGACCAGGTCCATGCTGGCCGCATGATTGGCGAACCACTCGGCAACACCTTGCGCAAGAATCTTGCCGTACCTGGCGTCGCCTTCTGCGGTTCGGCGGCGAACCTCTCTGCTGATTTCCATCACACCCTCATGCTCGCCGACATGACAGTGCAGCGGCGGGAAAGCCAGCTCCTCCATCCAGCGCTGTTCCTGTGCGAAATGGGCTTCCGTATGCGAAATAAATTCATCGAGAACAGACAACAACTGATCATCAGGAGCGTCGTACACCCGGTTCAACAGATCAACGAATTCCTTATGGGTATCATCGATAACACCCGAATCCAGAGCCAGTTCGTTACGCCACTCCATTACCGGCATTGCTTGTCTCCAAAAATTTCGTACCGTAGATTTATTCTGTGCGCCGCTTATTGCGCCATCTGCACATTAGTGCGCGCGACACGCATCGTCATGTTCCCCTGAAATACTCTTATCTGTGGGTCGCGTTGTACTTGTCCAATGCTGCCGAGCCAGGACAGAGCTCTTTTTCGGTCAATTTATTGAACGGCGTCGTCTGTGTATTGAGGTTCACGTGCAAGTCGTCTGGCTCTGGATCCACATGCAAGACCCCGGTGACAATTTCTCCGGCCGCCTTGGATTTTTGCAGATGATGCATGGCCGCGATCCGGTCATGCACATCGTATTCGTCAGAGATCTTGCGCAATAACAGTACCGAGCCATCGTGCTGGGTAACTTCCTCGACCTCACCCGGCTGATAGTCGACCGTAATGGCCTCGCGCGGCAACATCACATCGAGCTTGTTAACCGCCTCGTTGTGCTCGCGCACATAGTCGAATCCCTTCGTTGACCCTGGGTGGTTGTTAAAAGCGATACATGGCGAAATGCAATCAATGAATGCCGCCCCGCGATGTACGATCGCCCCCTTGATTAATGGCACCAGCTGCGCCTTGTCACCGGCGAATCCTCGCGCCACGTAGGTTGCCCCCAGCTCCATCGCCAGCATCACCATATCCACCGCAGCATCGCGATTGGTGACCCCCTTTTTGCTCTTGGTACCCCGGTCGGCTGTGGCGGAGAACTGTCCCTTGGTCAGGCCGTAGACGCCATTGTTCTCGACGATGTAAACCATATTCACGCCGCGCCGGATGCTGTGCGCGAACTGGCCAAGTCCGATGGAGGCCGAGTCGCCATCACCGGAGATGCCGAGATATATCAAGTCACGATTCGCCAGGTTGGCGCCAGTGAGCACCGAGGGCATGCGTCCGTGCACACTGTTAAATCCGTGCGAATTTCCAAGAAAATAAGTCGGCGTTTTCGACGAACAGCCAATTCCGGATAGCTTGGCAATGCGGTGCGGAGGCAGATTGAGCTCAAAACATGCCTGAATAATCGCGGCACTGATCGAATCGTGTCCACATCCTGCGCATAGGGTCGAGACCGCACCTTCATAATCGCGATGCGTGAAACCGAACTTGTTGGTTTTCAGGTGCGGATGTTTCAGGCGTGGCTTTGCCAGATAAGTCATGAACGCACGTCCTTCACGGAGTTACTACGTTTTTTCGGCTTTGCTTTCAATGCTGCAATATCAGTGGAGATTTCCTGCATGATGTAGCGGGCGGTAATTGGCGTTCCGTCGTAATGCAACACGGAGAGCAATTTGGCAGGATCGAGAGCACACTCGTTGATCAACAGAAACCGCAGTTGTGCATCGCGGTTTTGCTCGACCACAAAAACCCGGTCATGCTCGCCGATAAAATCCATCACCTCGTCACCAAACGGGAATGCCCGGATGCGCATCGCATCCAGGTGCAAGCCTTCATTCTCCAGGTAATCGAGCGCTTCACTCATCGCCGGGCTGGTCGAGCCGTAACAAATCACGCCCAGCGAAGTGTTCTGCGACGCCTTTCGAATTACCGGTTTTGGAAGAATCAATCGGCCCGTGTCGAACTTGCGCAACAACCTTTGCATGTTATCGCGATAATCAGGTCCCGCTTCGCTGTAACGCGCGTAACGATCCTTGCTCGTTCCGCGGGTGAAGAATGCCCCTCGCGTCGCATGCGTTCCGGGATAGGTACGATAGGTGATCCCGTCGCCGTCCACGTCGAGATAGCGGCCGAATTCGGTACCCGCCTCGAGTTCGTCATGGTTGATGACCTTGCCCCGGTCATACGTGCGCGAATCGTCCCACACCAACGGCTCACAAAGCCGCTCGTTCATGCCGATGTCCAGATCCGAGAGCACGAAAACAGGTGTTTGCAGGCGCTCTGCGTAGTCGAACGCGCTGGCGGCGAACTCGAAGCACTCGTGCGGGTCCTCCGGGAACAGCATCACGTGCTTGGTGTCACCGTGCGAAGCGTAGGCGCATGAGAGCAAATCAGATTGCTGCGTCCGGGTGGGCATTCCGGTCGATGGGCCGCCGCGCTGTACGTCGAAAATCACCGCCGGGATCTCGGCAAAATAGGCCAGGCCGATAAATTCCTGCATCAATGATATTCCCGGCCCGGAGGTACACGTGAAGGCACGCGCGCCATTCCAGCTTGCGCCGATAACCATGCCAATGGACGCAAGCTCGTCTTCAGCCTGAATGATTGCATACCGGTTCTTGCCTGATTCACGATCACTGCGGTACTTGCGGCAGTAGCGTTGAAACGCCTCAGCCAGGCTCGAGGACGGTGTAATCGGATACCACGCGGCGACGGTTGCTCCGCCGAATACACATCCCAGCGCAGCCGCCGAATTGCCGTCGACAAAAATTCTTTCGCCGATGCGATCGCATCGATGCACCTGCAACTCGCTCGGGCATTCGAAGGTTTCGCACGTGTACGAGTGCCCCAAGTGCAACGCCTGGATATTCGGCGCGATCAGCGAATCCTTGCCCGAGAACTGCTCCCTGATGAGCTTTTCCATCTCGGCCAAATCGATTCCAAGCAGCGCACCGAGTGCGCCAACGTAAACCATGTTGCGGAATAGCTGCCGTTGCCGCGGATCGGAATACTCACGATTGCAAAGTTCGGTAAGCGGAACCCCCACGACCTTGATGTCATCGCGAAACCTGGATGACGGCATCGCTTTGGTGGAGTCGTAGAGCAGATACCCGCCAGGTTCGATTCCGAGCAGATCCTTGTCCCACGTTTGCGGATTCATCGCCACCATCAGGTCAACACCGCCTCGCGCCCCGAGGTAACCCGCCTCCGAGACGCGCACTTCATACCAGGTCGGCAAACCCTGAATATTGGACGGAAAAATGTTGCGCGGACTGACGGGAACCCCCATGCGCAATATCGACTTGGCGAAGAGCTGATTGGCCGAAGCCGAACCCGAACCGTTTACATTGGCGAACTTGATAACGAAGTCATTTACTTTCGGCTGCGACATGCTGGCCCCGCATGAGTCATTTCGAGCAAGAATTTGCGCATATCCCATGCGCCGGTCGGGCAACGTTCCGCACACAGGCCGCAATGGAGGCACACGTCTTCATCCTTGACCATGATGCGCCCGGTCTTGAGCGCTCCGGCGACATACAGGTCCTGCGATGTATTTTCGGCCGGCACATTGAGGCGGGCACGCAATTCCTCTTCCTCGCCATCGCTTGTAAACGTGATGCAATCCATCGGGCAGATATCGACGCAGGCATCGCACTCGATACACAGCGGTGAGGAAAACACGGTCTGTACGTCACAGTTCAGGCAGCGTTGCGCCTCTTCGAAAGCAAGTTTCTGGTCAAAACCAAGCTCAACTTCAATATTGATATTCTTGAGCGCTACTTTTTGTTCCCGCAGCGGCACCTTGTGGCGTAACTCATTGGAAATATCGTTGTCATAGGTCCACTCGTGAATACCCATTTTCTGGCTGATCAGATTTACCATCGGCGCTGGCCGGGTCCCGGTATCTTCACCGTTGCAAAGACGATCGATTGATATCGCCGCTTCGTGCCCGTGGGCCACGGCCCAGATAATGTTCTTGGGTCCGAATGCAGCGTCCCCGCCGAAAAAGACGCCGGGTAGCGAACTCTGAAAGGTTGCG
Organism: Burkholderiales bacterium; assembly: GCA_050050435.1. Classification (GTDB taxonomy): domain Bacteria; phylum Pseudomonadota; class Gammaproteobacteria; order Burkholderiales; family Eutrophovitaceae; genus SG8-40. The sequence goes on from JASFUE010000039.1 coordinate 6,500, forward strand.
TTGCCGACCACCGGCATTCCCGAGTCATTGAACTCGATGCCACAATCGCGCTCGATCCACGAAAACGCATTCTCCTGCCCGACTGCAATGAGCACGTCGTCGCACTCGAACTGCTCATCGGGCTCTCCGGTTGGCATCAGTTGGCGTCGACCGCGCGCGTCGTAGACCGCCTGAACTTTCTCGAAAATCACCCCGGTGAGCTTGCCCCCGTCATGGACGAACTGCTTGGGGACCAGGTAATTGAGAATGGGGATACCTTCGTGCATGGCGTCCTCCTTCTCCCACGGGCTTGCTTTCATTTCGTCGAATCCACTGCGCACGATCACCTTGACGTCGGCACCACCCAGACGGCGTGAGGTGCGGCAGCAATCCATAGCGGTGTTTCCACCGCCCAGAACGATGACCCGCTTACCGATCTTGCTGACGTGTCCGAACGACACCGATGACAACCAGTCAATACCGATGTGGATATTCTTCGCTGCCTCTTTGCGCCCCGGAACATCCAGATCGCGCCCGCGCGGCGCCCCGGTACCAACGAAGATCGCGTCGTAGCCTTCCTCGAGCAGCTTCTTCATGCTGTTGATTCTGACACCGCCCCGAAACACGACGCCCCGGTCAAGGACATAGCCGACTTCCTCGTCGATGACTTCAACTGGAAGCCTGAAACGCGGAATCTGGCTGCGAATCATGCCGCCGGCAAGCGGGTCCTGATCAAACACCGTTACCTCATAACCCAATGGCGCAAGATCGCGTGCCACTGTCAGCGAAGCCGGGCCTGCACCGATACATGCGATGCGTCTTCCGTTCTTCTGCGATGGCGCTGCGGGCAGGCGCTGTGCGATGTCCCCCTTGCTGTCTGCCGCGACCCGTTTGAGCCGGCAAATCGCCACCGGTTCAGGTTTGTCCAGATTGCGCTCTTCCACGCGCAGCCTGCGGCACGCAGGTTCGCAGGGGCGATCACAGGTACGCCCGAGAATCCCCGGAAACACATTGGACGTCCAGTTGACCATGTAGGCGTCGTCGTAACGCCCCGCGGCAATCATGCGAATATATTCGGGAACGGGAGTATGTGCGGGGCAGGCCCACTGACAATCCACGACTTTGTGGAAATAGTCGGGTACAGCAATGTCTGTGGGCTTCAACTTACACACCTCCACTGCGGCCGTCGCTTTCGCTAGTCCTGCCTCGCCAGCCTCCGAGTCCGGCTAAAACATTCCATGCGATCAGCCTTGAGACTGTAAGTTTACTGCTTTGTTACCACTGAGTGAACGCAAAATCGTCCAATTTGCCCCAATAAGTGATTGGTCAGAAGGGAATTTACCCCTGGCCGGGGCGCAGGGCGCAATCCCGCACTCAGTCAAGCTGAAGGGAAACCAGGCCGTCTGCCAGCTTGGGTTCGAACCAGGTGGACTTCGGCGGCATCACTTCATTGGCGTCTGCCACCGCCATCAGATCGGTCATACTCGTCGGATACATGGAGAATGCGCAAGCCATTTCCCCGCTGTTGACGCGGCGCTCGAGCTCGGACAACCCGCGGATCCCGCCTATGAAGTCGATTCGCTTGTCGCGACGCGGATCGGACACACCGAGAACCGGCTCGAGCAGGTTATCCGCAAGAACACTGACATCGAGGCGTGCAATCGGATCATCTTCACGAACGTATTCGGGGCGGATGGCAAGTTCATACCAAGTGCCCTCGACATACAGCCCAAAATGCCCCGTCGCCTGCGGCGCCACCGGCACACTGGCACGCTGGATGTCAAATCGCTCGCCGATACGTGAAAAGAATTGCTCACGGTTCAGCCCGTTCAGATCGCGGACCACCCGGTTGTACGGAAGAATATTCATCTCGTGCTGCGGGAAAGCCACGACCAGGAAATAGTTATAGTCCTCGTCACCCGTGTGCGGACTGTTGGCTTCGCGTCGTTCAATAGCGACCCGCGACGCTGCCGCGGAGCGATGGTGACCATCGGCGATATACAAGGCCGGCATCGCCTCGAACAGCGCTGTCAAACGCTCAATGGTTGCGGCATCGCGCACCACCCAGATGCTATGGTGCACACCATCATCGGCCGTCACGTCGCTGTCGGGTTCGCCCGCTGCACACGCTGCCAGAATCGCATCGACTTGCTCCGTATCCGGATAAGCGAGCAGGACCGGCCCGGTCTGGGCGTTCAGGGCGTCGATCTGGCGCACCCGGTCGTCTTCCTTGTCAGGCCGGGTGAACTCGTGCTTGCGGATACGGTTTGACTCATAGTCGGCGAGTGATGCCGCGGCGACAATCCCTGTCTGAACGACATCGCCCACCGCCAGCCGATAGACATAAAGATTTCGTTGACTGTCCCTGACCAGCACACCCTGCGCAATCAGTGCATCCAGATTTTCCGCTCCTTTCGCATACACCGCCGGCGAGTGGGGATCGGTCCCCGACGGAAGGTCGATTTCCGGTTTCGAAATATGCAGAAAACTCCAGCGCTTGCTCTTTGCGCGTTCACGTGCTTCCTCGGTTGTGAGCACATCGTATGGCGGAGCAGCCACATCGGCCGCGCGCCCGCGTGCGGGGCGAAGACCGGCAAAAGAACGTATCAGCGTCACGATTCGTAGACCTGTGTTGGCAAGGCGTCGATTCTACCGGCAAATCGGATGAATCCCGCACTGCGAGCGCATTGAACACTCGCCAAACCGGCCGTTTGACGCATGTTGCCTCGAGCTTCAGGAGTCGTCGCTCACGGCGACCAGTTGCGGCTTGTGGTGCTTGCCCAGCCAGACAAGGAATTCCTCAGCGGACATCGCCCGCGCAAACAAATACCCCTGCATTTCGTCACAGCCAAGCTCGATCAGGATGTCGCGTTGATCCGTCGTTTCCACACCCTCGGCAATCACCCGCATGCCCAGAGTGTGGGCAACGTTGACGATAGCGGCTACGATGGTGTTGCGCCCGGGTTGCAATGCCTGCACGAACGATCGGTCAATCTTGACGAAGTGCACCGGCAAGTGATGCAGCGAAGACAGCGAAGAATAACCGGTCCCGAAGTCGTCAAGCGCCGCTCGTACACCCTTGGCGGTCAGTTTTTCCAGAGGGACTCTTGCCTGCTCGTAGTCCCGAAACAGCAGACTCTCCGTAATTTCAAGCTCCAGGTCTTCGTGCGGCAGCCCCGAAGCGCTGAGCGCCACCTCGACATCCTCGACAACGGAGCCACGAAACTGCGCAGCGGACAAGTTGACGGCGACCGGGATGCGCCCGAAACCCTGCGCGCGCCACTTCATTGCGGCATGGCAGGCTTTGGCAAGCACCTGTCGCCCGAGTTGGGTAATCAGGCTCGACTCTTCCAGTCTTGGAATGATTTTTTCGGGCAGGATCAGTCCTCGCGTAGGGCTGCGCCATCGCAACAACGCTTCCACACCGGCCAGCCGGCCACTTTTCAGATCCACACGCGGCTGGTAGAACATCTCGAATTCGTCCCGATCCAGAGCCCATCGCAACTCGGTGCCCAGTTCAAGCCGTTCGAGCGCACGCGCATTCATCTCTTCTTCATAAAATGCAACGCGCGGCCCACCGCCACGCTTGGCGTGATACATCGCCACGTCTGCATTACGGATCATCGTGCTGGCATCTTCGGCATCATGAGGATAAAGCGATACACCGATGCTTCCACCAACGAAAACCTCGTGCCCTTCGAGGTTAAACGGCGTATCGAGAGCCTGGATCAGCTTCGCCGCCAACGTTGCGGCGCCATTACGTGACTGGATATGCTCACCGACAAGAATGAACTCGTCACCGCCCAGCCGCCCCAGCGTATCCTCCTTACGCGAAACATTACGCAGGCGGTCCGCAACCATCTTGAGCAATTCATCACCACTGGCGTGACCCAGCGTGTCGTTGACCTGCTTGAACTGATCGAGATCGATAAACAACACCGCGACCATATCGCCGATTCGACCGGCCACGCGCAGGGCCTGCTCGAGCTGTCCACGCAACATTGTCCGATTAGGCAACCCTGTCAGAACATCGTAGTTAGCGACACGCTTGAGCTGCTCCTGCGCCTCGACCGTTTTCGAAAAGTCGATGAAATAGGTCAGCGTCGCCTTGCCGTCGGGCACGACGACGTCGGCATGCTCTACCCTTGCATGGATGATCCGGCCATCGCGCGCGGCCAGCCGCCGCACCACCGTGTTCGGCTCACCACGTCCGGCACGATCACGGCCGTCCCGGAATTCGCCATGCGCCGTCGAGTCGATGTTTACGGGTTCTGTCTTTTCGGAACCTCCCTGCCCGGCATCCGGCGCCCTGGACCATGATGCTTCGGACTCCCGTTCTTCTGAGTCCTCAACCCCCAGATCCCAGAGGTAGGCCTCTCGTGCCTGTTTCAATGACGCAAATCCGAGCAGATCGAGAAAGGCCTGATTGGCATGCAGAATCCTGTCGGCACGGCTGAGTACGATACCCGCCGGGGAACTTTCTACCAGCGTGCGGAAGAAGGCCTCCGCGTGCCTGGCGCGACCGTAGGGAACCAGCAATGCCAGCACGAACAGCGCGATATAAAGCGTGACAAGAACGCCAAGCTGACAGAAGAGCACGGCGACGCCAGTGGCACTTCCGGATGAAAACGCCACGACTTCGCCAGCCAGGCCAAGCAAACAAGCCAGCCCGATCGCAGCACCGGTGGCATCGATACCGCGCCCGCGCGTTGTAACAAGGGCACGTGAGATCGCAACGAGATACAAACCGGCGTTAAACGATGTGATTGCCGCCGCATTGAGGACACCTGCATCTGCACGCAGAACGTAAAAGAGAATCGCGGCGGCGACTACCAGTGTGCCAATGGCCGTCGTCGCCACCCGGACATTTAGTCGACCGGCTGTCAGTGCAAAAACGGACGCCAGTAGGGCCACTGCGACGGCGCTGTTGCCTCCCAGTGCCGATTGCTCCTGCCAATTGGCGCCACCATCCAGATAACCGAGCAGTTGTGCAAGACAGAACAATCCGGCGAGCGCAAAAGCGCTCGCCACGACCAGCCAGCGCAAATCCTGATCGGCAAACCATAAGCCGGCGCACACCGATACGAGGTGAATTGCGCTGATCGCGATCGCCAGTTCCAGTAGCACCTGGATCGGCGAAGCGGAGCCGCCCGCGATCGAACCAATCAGTTCTGCCGCGATCAGTGAGCCGATGACAATGACGACCAGACCAACGAGAAACGCTGATGTCCGCCTGTGGTCCCAAGCCGGCCACACCGATGACCGGACGGATTCGGACTTGTTGGGCTGGTTTTCAGACAAGAGGATTACACCACGCAAGAAACATCAACTACGAGACTGCATTATGCGTGGCTCTCGTTAATCGTCAATGGTCTGACCCGTTGACAGGATCCCATCAACGACATGACGCCGCATGAAGGCAAAGCAGGCGGCTCTTAGGCGTCCGACATGCCGCACAGACGTCAAGGAAACAGTATAAGCCGCGGATGATCACGGCACCGAAGGTCCGGCGGCAAGACGGTGCGCTAACGTGGCGCAAGTGCCGTGCGCCGAAAGTTGCGCAACTACCCGCTGATGTTAACCGGTGAGCTCCCGTACTCGGAATTGCCGGCCAGCGCATTGAAGCGCCGACCGGCAGCCAGAGTGCACTAACGCTGATCAGCTCAGGTGTTTGTTTACCAGTTTGGTCATCTCAAACATGGAGACCTGTTTCTTGCCCCCAAAGACCTTGAGCAGGCGATCGTCCGCATTAATGTTACGGCGGTTCTTGCTATCCTGGAGCCCGTTACGCTTGATATAGGCCCAGATCTTCTTGGTGACCTGGGTACGCGGAATCGCCGAGCTTCCGACAACCGCCGCGAGCGCGGGGCTGGGTGTCATGGCTTTCATGAACGCAGCATTTGGCTTGCGCTTTGCACCCGACTTCTTCTTCTTGGCAGGAGCCTTCTTCCGGGCCGCGGTTTTCTTCTTCGCAGCCTTCTTCGCAGTTTTCTTTGCCGCTTTCTTGGCAGTTTTCTTCACTGCTTTTTTCTTGGCAGTTTTCTTCTTCGCAGTTTTCTTTGCCGCTTTCTTGGCGGTTTTCTTTGCAGTTTTCTTTGCTGCCTTCTTAGCAGTCTTTTTCTTCTTCGCCGGGGCCTTCTTCTTCGCCGGGGCCTTCTTCTTCGCAGTTTTCTTCTTCGCAGCTGCCATATCGATATCTCCTGTAAATTGCCAATCAAACGTAGGTCGCGAATACAAAACTCTTTCCCATACTGCCGTATCCGGCATGCGGTCCAGAGAATGCACAGCGCGTCAGGCCTTGTCAATAGTTTTCTAGAGGGAAAACGCATGTCCTGCGAGAGTAATTCTTGCAGACGATCGTGACCCGGGCATTCGAGAGGCATTCGAATGGAATGGCTATTCAGCGGTCATGCCGGCTTTGCAGACCAGGTGAGCAATACGACGACTGCCTGCATTCGGACCAAAGCGTCGCCGATTGGCGACTATGCCGCGTACTGTTTTCCAGTCACAACGACACCAAGTTCGCTGCGCTTTTTCCTGTGCTCACGCCATCGGGACGCGCTCGCGATAGACGACAGCGTCGAGGGCGACGCATCCTTCCCCGCACGCGCCCAGGGCAAGCGGATTGATATCCACATTGGTGACGCCTGCACTGCCATCGGCCATAAGGGTGCCCAGCGCGACCGCCGCTTTCGCGACTGCATCTGAATCCAGCGCCGGCTCGTCGCGCACCCCGGCAAACAAGGGAGCAATGCGCAAACTGTTCAGTGCCCGCAACACGTCTTTCTCTCCGAAAGGCCACAACAGCACGCGCGCATCCGGCATCGCCTCGACGAACTTTCCGCCGTCACCGACGATCACGACTGGCCCGAATACCGGATCCAGTCTGCCTCCGAGCATAATTTCTCGCCGGCCTCGCTCCATCCGCGCCAGAATTACACCGTCATGCGCAAGTTTGCGCTCCTCCAGAACCTGCCCGACCGCCCGAAATGCTGCAAGCGCCGCGTCAACGTCTCCGATTCCGAGACGTACCAGCCCGAGCTCGGACTTGTGCACCACGTCCCGCGAACAGGCCTTGATGACCACCGGCGCGCCCAGTTCGGAAAACGCACTGGCCAGATCGGACTCGGTCCGGCATAACCGGTGCTCGACGATCGAAATCCCGGAATGTTGCAACAGGTCAAGCGCTTCGGATTCATTGAGCATGACCGATTCGCGCTGCTCGCGCCGCACCGTCGCGCACCCCGCCCGGACTGCCCGCTCCATCAAGTCGACATGCGACAGGTACTGCGCCAGTGCCTCGACCGCCTCAGACTCGGTCGGGAACACCGTCAGCGCTCTCTCGCGGAATGCATTTGCAATACTTGCTTGCGATGCGGAAACGGCTAGCGGCAACCCCGTGTCGTTGGCAAACTTCGCCGTATCGCGCGCGAATGCGTCCACGTCGTATCCCTGACCTGCCACCGGAATGCCTATCACAACCGCGTCGGCTCCGGGATCATCAGCGACGATCGGCAGGATTTCCGAGAACAATCCACTGTTTGTCAGCAAGGCAGCAGTCAGGTCGATCGGGTTGGTAGCCGTGGCAAAACTGGGCAACACAGCTTCGAGTTTGCCGCGCGTCTGGCTGGAAAGTTTGGCCATGGACAGTCCTGCTTGCGTTGCCGTGTCTGCAGCCATGACGCAGGTCGCCCCCGAGTTGCTGATCACGACCAGCCTGCTACCGCGCGGTTTCCAGCCTTTCAGATACAGTTCTGCCGAGCCGACCAGTTCCGCAGTGTCGCGCGCACGCCAAATGCCATGCTGTTCGAGAAATGCATCGACTACCCTGTCTTCATTGGCCAGCGCACCGGTGTGCGATCGGGCCGCTTCCTGCCCCGCAGCAGTCCGGCCGGACTTCAATGCAATCACTGGCAGCTTTCGATCACGGGCGATAGCCGCCAGCGTTGCCAGCGATTGTGCATCGGCAACGCTCTCGACATACAGCAGCAGCAGTTTGACGGCGGGGTCCTCCGCCACTACTGACGCGAACTCGCCGACAGTGACTTCGCAATCATTGCCGGTAGCATGAGAATGACGTACACCGATGCCACGCGCCCGCAGCAACGCATAGGGAACCACACTCATGGCGCCCGACTGGCTGACCACCGCCACCGGCCCGTCCTGCGGTGGCATTTCAAGATACATCGTCGAAAAAGACAGAACGGCACCGGTTCCGAAATTCGCCAACCCCTGCGAATTCGGCCCAACGACCCGCATACCGGCATCTCGTGCCGCTTTTCGCATGCGTGCTTCCTTGGCTTTTCCCTCTCCGGCATCCACCTCGCCAAATCCGGAAGTCATCACGACCGCAACCTTGACACCGAGTGCCGCACAGGTTTCCACCGCATCGACGGCAGCATCACCGGGCAATGCCACGATCGCCACTTCCGGCACTTTCGGAACTGAGGACAGGTCGGCATAGGCCTTGTGACCCTGCACTTCGCTCCGTTTCGGATTGATGGGATACACATCACCCTCATAACCAAAGCGGCCGAGATAAAGAAGGGGGCGTCCGCCTATCTTGTTCGGATTTTCCGAAGCGCCGATGATGGCAACGGATTGCGGATTCAGTGCTGCGTGCAGCGTGTCTCGTCGTGCATTACTCAACCGGTCCGTCCTTTCTCGTCAACGTGTTGCATCCTGCCCGCAGTCCGGGGTTAAAAGGCGCTTCAAGATTTCTCGAAAAACGGGATGAGCCGACCATCGAATTCCACGAACCTCGCCCGTACCCGGTCCCCGATCGACAGCGATCGCTCGCCATGCGCCATCAGTCGGAACCCCTCATCCGCATCGACCAGTGTCACCAGATACGGTACATGTTCACGAAGTTGTTCCGACGGCGCCCGATACACCAGACTCATTGCACACACGGTCCCGCACCCCGACGCTGTCTTGCTCTGCGGAGCATCCGCACCACAATGCGGGCAGAACCCGCGTCTGAAATACCACAGGTGGCCGCAAGCGCCACAATGCTGATAAACAATACGCTCCTCGCCATCGATCCATCCTCCTGTCTTGTCTGTCGCCATTGGCATGTTGGCTCACACTTTTTCAAGCACCATCGAAACGTGGGAGGAGAGCACGCCGCCATCACCATGCAAAAGGGCAAGCCGGGGCGAGCCGGCCTGGCGGTCCGCGGCCCGCCCGCTCAGTTGCAGATGTGCTTCCGCGAGGTGCGCCATTGCACCACCTACGCCGCAATGCCCGTAGGAGAGCAGACCACCGTGGGTATTGAGGGGCAGTTCACCATCGCGCCCGAAATACCCCTCGGAAGCAAGCCGTCCCGCTTGCCCGCGTGGCGCCAGGCCAATTTCTTCTAGCAAAATCGCCAGCGTGATCGTAAAGCTGTCATAGATCGCCGCATAGTCGATATCGGACAGTCGCACACCGGCGCCTTTCATTGCGTCGCGGCTCGACAACATCGCACCAAACTCGGTCAGGCTGGGCGCGGCAGAAATATGCTGGTGCGTGTGCGCCTGCGAAGCCCCGCGCACGCGCACCTTGTGTTCGCCCACGGAATCGCGTGACACCACAAAGGCGGCTCCTCCATCAGACACCGGGCAGCAATCGAGCAGCTTCAGGGGTGATGCAATCGGCCTCGATTTGAGCACCGCCTCAATGTCGATCGGTGATCTGAACTGGGCACCGGGGTGCCGCTGCGCGTGCGCACGCATCAGCACCGCCAGTTCGGCAAG
>JASFUE010000040.1:0-16209 GCA_050050435.1 Burkholderiales bacterium
GAGGTACGTTATGGAGACGCCAAGTCGGTCGAGACGGTGAATATGCAGTTCGGCTCGACAGATTTGCAGGTCATTGCCGAAGCGATGACGCGTTCCCTGTTGCAGGCTCCGGTTGTTGCGAATGGCTCACGGCCGATCGTGACGGTACAGGATGTCAAGAACAAAACGAGTGAATATATCGATACCAGGGCAATTACCGATTCAATTCGTGCCGAGCTGGTCAAGAGCGGGCGGGTGCGGTTTGCCGTCGATGAGGCGGCGATGGAGCAGCAAATCAGCGAACTGGAACGCCAGCAAGAGGAATACTACGACCAGGAGCAGGCGGCGGAAATCGGCCGCATGGTCGGAGCCGCCTATCGCCTGGAAGGCAGCATTATTTCCATTGTGAAGGAAAATTCCGACGTAAAGGATGTTTACTACAAGTTCAATCTGCAGTTGTGGAACGTGCGCGACGGCTTGCTCGAGTGGTCCGACGAGAAGGACATTCGCAAAACCGAAAGCTGAGCACGGATCAAAGTTGGCATTGGCAACTGACAGGACGGGTGCCATTGGTACAAGAGCGCACCCAGGCCTTGACGTCGCGTTGACGTGAACGTTTTTTCCCATTAGCCGGGGAAACCCCCGGAAAAATATCGAATCATCAGGAGAACGTATGTATCGGAATGCAGGAATTCGGGTCGGGTTGGCATTGATCGTGTCGGTGCTTCTGGTAACAGGATGCGAGACGATCGATCCGTATACGGGTGAAACAAAGGTCAGTAACACCACCAAGGGGGCAGCGATCGGGGCGGCGGCCGGCGCCGTAGTCGGGGCTATCAGCGGAGATAACGCACGCGAACGCCGGCAACGCGCCCTGATTGGCGCTGGCGTTGGTGGTCTCGCTGGCGGCGCCGTCGGCGCGTATATGGATTCGCAGGAAGCAGAGCTACGCAAGGAACTCGAAAACACCGGGGTCAGCGTGACGCGAAACGGCGACGAAATCACACTCAACATGCCGAGCAACGTAACCTTTGCCTTTGGCAGTTCTGATCTCGATCCGAAGTTTTTTGCTGTGCTCGACAGCGTCGCCAAAGTGATCGTGAAGTACAACAAGACACTGGTCGAGGTGGATGGACATACGGACAGCATTGGCAGCGCCGAGTCGAATCTGGTTTTATCGGAACGCAGAGCCAATACCGTTGCTGAATATCTGGTGACTCGTGGTGTCAAGCGCGAGCGCACCATCGTGGTCGGTGCCGGAGAGGATTATCCGGTGGCAAGCAATAGCACGGTCGAAGGGCGGGCACTGAACCGGCGCGTGGAGTTGTCGTTGTTGCCGATTCGCGAAAACGGCTGATTCCGGACCTTGAAATGAGGCGCGCACGCCCTGCCACGCACAGTAGGGTGGGTTGCGCAGAGCACGCTTGAAAATGGATTGATGGCGCGAGCGACTCGTCGCAAAATGCCATATCGGTTACATCAAGCGCGGTTTACAGGTATGACGAGACTGCCCGGGAACAGATACCAGAACTATCATGCCCACGTTTATTTCGATCGGAATTCACTGGCAGCAGCGCGCGTGCTTTGTACCCGTGCCGGCGAGTTGTTCGGTGTAGAGGTCGGGCGCTTCCACCAAAAACCAGTAGGACCACACCCGCAATGGAGTTGCCAGCTCGCGTTTGATGCCGCGCAGTTCGATGACCTGATTCCGTGGCTGGAGGTCAACCGGCAGGGGTTGACCATCCTCGTCCATGGCTTGACCGGGGAAGACCTTGCCGACCATACCGAGCATGCTTCCTGGCTGGGGGAGCCGGCCGAGCTGGACCTTTCCATTTTCAAGCGCTGATCAGCCGTCATGACGGGCATGTGCAAACGGAGTATTGGTTGAAACGCAACGAGGAACGGTATCCGGATTTCCGCGATGTCCTTGCCGCCCGGCAACGCATCAAACCTTATCTGCGGCCAACGCCGCTGAATCACTATGCATCACTGGATGCCCTGATCGGGACTGAAATCTGGGTCAAGCACGAGAACTGTCAGCCTGTCGGGGCTTTCAAGATCAGGGGTGGTATCAACCTGCTGGCGACGCTGGACGAGGCGCAACGCCGCCGCGGTGTCATCACTGCAAGTACCGGAAATCATGGCCAGTCGGTTGCCTATGCGGCCCGGCTGTTCGGAACTGTCGCACACATCTGCGTTCCGCGAGACGCCAATCCCGATAAGCTGGCGGCGATTCGTGCTTTGGGGGGCGACATCATTGAAGAGGGCGAGCGGTTTGATGATGCTGCACGCAACGCCGAACATCTCGCCAGTCAACATGGTTACCGTTTCATTCATTCGGCGAACGAGCCTTCGCTCATCGCCGGGGTCGGTACCGAAACGCTTGAAATGCTGGAAGAGCAGCCGGACATCGATACGGTGATCGTTCCGGTTGGTTTGGGTAGCGGTGCGGCCGGAAGTTGTATCGTCGCCAAGGCAATCAGTCGTGAAATCCGCGTCATTGGCGTGCAGGCCGCGGGATCACCCGCGGTGCACGATTCCTGGCGCAGCGGGCAGATTGAGAGCCGCCCCAACGAAACGTTTGCGGAAGGACTCGCAACCGGACGTGCCGCGGCGATGACACTGGATTTGCTGTCTGCGCACCTGGATGATTTTCGCCTCGTCTCCGACGAAGAAATCCTGCAGGGAATGGTGTGGTGGATCGAACGTTGTCATACCCTTGCCGAATCGGCGGCAGGCGCGGTGATGGCAGCGGCCTACGCGCTACGCGAGGGACTGGCCGGGCGTAAGGTTGGTCTCATTTGTTCTGGCAGCAACACCACGCTGACCCAGCTTCGGCGCGCGCTGGACGCGTCCCGGCATCAATAATCCCTGGTCCGTACCGGCACACAGCTACGGTCGTGGCCATGCCCGGCCAATCGAATTGCTGCACGCCGGGAGAATTCAGGACAGGCTGGATATCAGGACGGCGTTGCGTAGTGGCGAATGCTGATTTCGTTGCCGCGCAGGACAATTTCGTACAGGCCCGAATCACCGACCACGAACTGATCGGTGCGTTTTCTCACGGACAGACCGCGCTTGGTCAGTTCATGTGCATGCTTCCAGAGAAAATCGGCGACGTCGCGCTGGCCCTCGTCGATTGGTAACTCGATACGCCGTACGCCAACGATTGCCATCGGCCTGACATAGCGGAACCCGGCAAACGCGTGCTCGACGTAAAGGTATTCGACTCCGAGCTGGTACCCCACCAGGGCGGTGGCTTTGGACCCGAGTTGCGCTACCTGTCCTTCCACGCGCACCTGTGCGATGACCTTTTCTTCGACCGGCCTGGCGGCAGAGGCAAGTGTCGTCGTCGTCACAAGAAGGCCTACAAGGGCGAGACTGAATATGGCATCGCGTACCCGCGCGATCGGTCCGCCGGTGCCAATGCCGAATACGCCACCGAGCAGCCAGCCCAGGCCGGCCCATGTCAGCAATGACAAGCCGACGAAGAGTTCCTCGAGATGACTCTGCGGACGCCATGCGCCCGAGTAGGTCAATGCAACAACGGTGATCACTGTGAAGACGACGATACCAAGCAGGGTATAGATCCAGCGCGTGGTTTGCAGCCAGCGGGGTTCGAACCCGCGTGCGAAGAACTGGCGCACCCGCACTGGCCACGGGATGCCCAGGTCATGGCCGCAATGTTCGCATTCGGAACCGGCGACGGCAGTGATGCGTTTGCATGACGTGCACTGCATGATCCATTCGCGTTCGATGCCGAACCGGGCCGCCTGTATTTCGACTAAGATACGTACGGCGGGTGCGAGGATAACGTAGGCGAGCATTAGCAGCCCCACCACGAAGGTGATTTCGGCTGCGGAGGACAGCATCGGTCCGAATGCTTGTTCAATAGTGCGAAGCAACGATGAAAGCATTAGCGTGAACTGCCTTATGCCGGATCCATGGCAGCATAACATGCGCAAATCTGCGCAGGCGCCACCGCTGTTTTTCCAGCAGTTGTTTTCGCGGCTGCTATCTTCCCAGCTGCGACTGGATTTGCGACATCATCCGCTCGGTGGCGTTTTCACCTTCCTCGATTGCTTCCTTCGCACGGTGAAAGTCGAGTAATGCAAATTGCGCCAGGCGGGGTGTAATCAGGGCGTCGGCTGGCTCGCCGGCGAGCCGGCTGCGGGTAATTCGAACCTGCATGATATCGATGCTCGCAGCGACAACGTCCAGCATCGATGGTGCGTCGTGATCTACCGATTGCAGCGACAATGCGTCTGCAACCTTGTGCTGGATTCGCTCGAAAAGCGAGGTCGATTTCGATGAGTCGTCTTCGGACATGACACCTATACCCCTTCGATCATGGCGTGCTGCACCAAGCAGGTCGGAGTTAAGATCCACTGCGATCACCACGTCAGCTCCCATCGCCCGACACATCGAAACCGGAACCGGGTTGACCAGTCCGCCATCGACGAGCAGAACATCATCACGCTCGACCGGTGTAAACAGGCCCGGAAGTGAAATGGAGGCGCGAACCGCGTCCAACATGGAGCCGCTGCGCAACCAGATTTCGCGACCACTGGCAAGGTTGGTTGCAATTGCGCCAAACGGCACATCCAGATCTTCTATATCGCGATCCCGCACACTCTCCCGGAAAAAATCAAACAGCTTCTCGCCCTTGATCAGGCCGCCGCTCATGGAGAAGTCGAAATAACTGATGACTTTCTGCCAGTTCAGTGATCGCACCCAGTTCTCCAGGCGCGACAACTCATCGCTTGCCCGTGCCGCTCCGACCAGTGCGCCAATGGAAGTGCCGCAGATGATGTCGGGCTCGATGTTGTTGCGTTCAAGTGCGCGTATGACGCCGATGTGCGCCCAGCCTCGGGCAGCGCCGCTTCCCAGCGCGAGTCCGATGCGCAGTTGGTTCTGTTTTCCGGTTGTCATGCCTCAGTTGTCGTTATTTCGACGGAGTGTCCCTTTCGGCATCGGTTCAATTATTACCGGTTCAATTATTACCGGTTCAATTATTACCGGTTCAGTGATTACCGATTGAATGATTATACGTGGCCAGGGTCAGTCTTCAGTACGAGAGCGCCGATTTTACCGGCCGCGCCGGCACGAAGCCGGGAGTGCGATACGCATCCGGAGTTTGCCCTGTATTTGACCTACAATTGCAGGATTCGCGTGACAGGCTCGTTCCGGACCAGGGCGCGCAACAAGGATTGCTTGCCAGGCGATATGGAAACCAGGGCAACTGGCTCTACACGCAATGAACAACGGCGAAGGAATGACCGAATTACTCTACTACCAGGATGCGAATCTTGGTCAATGCGATGCGCGGATTACGCAGATTGACCCGGACGGCATCGTGCTGGACCGTACCGTGTTTTATCCGCTCGGTGGTGGCCAGCCGGGAGACAGCGGCATGTTGCGAATGGCAGATGGTACGGAAATCACGATCGAAACGACCCGCCGTCGCAAAGACGATGGCGCGTTGTTGCATGTTCCGGCGGCGAATGCGGCCGTTTCGCAAATCAGTCCCGGGACGCAGGTTGCAGCACGACTGGACTGGCAGCGTCGCTACGCGCACATGCGCGTTCACACCTGTTTGCATCTGCTCTCGGCCGTGATCCCGGCCGGCGTAACCGGGGGCTCGATCAGACGTTCCTCGGGCAGGCTCGATTTCGATCTGCCCGATGCGAAACTGGATCGTGCCGAGGTGGAAGCGAAACTCAATGCCCTGATTGCCGAAGGGCATCCGGTCAGCGTGCGCATGATTAGCGGCGCCGAACTCGACGCACGGCCTGAACTGGTCAAGACGATGTCGGTGGCGCCACCGCGCGGTGTGGCGAACGTGCGCCTGATCGAGATCGCGGGTGTTGATCTGCAGGCTTGCGGCGGTACCCACGTCGGTAGTACTGCGGAAATCGGTCCGGTCAACGTCACCCGGATCGAAAACAAGGGCGCACACAATCGCCGTGTCTCGATAGAGTTGGCGGGAAGCGCATCTTGATGCAACCGGCCAACCCGAGGTTGCCGGTCGGCAAGGTGATCGCTGGCGCACTGATTTTGTCCTGGGAGCGGCGTCACGCACTGTTCAAGGCGCTGTGGCTGCCCCTGTTACTGGGCGTTGCGTTCACTGTCTCGGAGAGCCTGTGGGGGCCGAGTTCGTGGGAGCAGGGCAGCGCCGATCAGGAATCGGCACAGCAAGGTTCCTTGCTGCTCTGGACGCTGCCGATGTTTGCACTGACGGTGGTGTTTGCCGTGCGCAGTTATCGCGTCTATCTGATTGGCGGAGCAATCCCCGTGACATTTGCGCCGATCTCCTGGGGCATGCGTGAGACCCGCTTCATTTTTGCCATGGCCGGTGTGGCGTTTGCGTTTCTGATGAGCGCGTTTGTTTTCGGCGGCATCGTCGCCATGCTGTGGCCGGATGTGAGCAACTTTGCCGGCGGGCGTTTCGGCCTCGCTCTGATCATTCCATCGGGCTATCTGGTGGGGCGCCTACTGTTGGCGTTTCCGGCGCTGGCTGCCGACCATTGCGACGATGTGTTCCAGGCGCTCCTGGCTTCCTGGAAAATGACCCGGCGCAACGGCTGGAAAGTGCTGCTTCTGTGCGTCGTACTCCCCGGAGCGCTGGCATGGTCGCTGGACCAGATTGCCCGGTTGCCGCTGCCGGGTGTCGATCTGGTATCCGCGATTGCAGTATGGATGATAATGCCGGTCGAGCTGGCGCTGGTCGCGCTTGCCTATGTCAGTCTGAAACCGGCCAAACCATTTTCAGAAATCCACCTGACCGGCAACGACTGACAGGGACAGTTTTGCAGGGAGCCGGTAGCAAAAGCCCCGATTTTCAAAAAACCGGGGCAGGGCGGCGCGTGCTCAGGCGCTGAGCTGGCGCACCTCCGCCGAGCGCGGGAGACGCTTGGGCAGTACGTCCTTGAGCTTTTGTCGTGCTTCACGGAGTACTTTTTCCGTTGTATCCCAATCGATGCAGGCATCGGTGACAGACACGCCGTAGGCAAGTTGTGACAGGTCGCGAGTGAGTTTCTGGTTGCCTGCGCCGATGTTGCTCTCCAGCATCAGCCCGACAATGGACTTGTTGCCTTCGAGGATCTGATGCACGCAGTCGTTCATGACCAGTGGTTGCAGAGTGTGGTCCTTGTTGGAATTGGCGTGACTGCAATCGACGACGATATTGCGCGGCAATTTTGCTTTTTCGAGTTCCTTCTCGACCAGTGACACGGTAACCGAATCATAGTTCGGTCCCTTGTCGCCGCCGCGCAGCACGATGTGGCCGTAGCCATTGCCTTTGGTCCTGATCACCGCAACCTGGCCGCTTTGATCGATACCCAGGAAACTGTGCGGATTGGACACCGATTGCAGCGCATTGATGGCAACCGTCAGGCTGCCGTCGGTGCCGTTCTTGAACCCGACGGGAGTTGACAGGCCGCTGGCCATTTCGCGGTGTGTCTGCGATTCCGTGGTGCGCGCCCCGATTGCACTCCAGGCAATCAGGTCGCCAAGATACTGCGGGCTGATGGGATCGAGCGCTTCCGTGCCGGTCGGCAGTCCTAACTCGTTAATGTCGATCAGCAGCTTGCGAGCGAGGCGCAGGCCGGCATCGATATCGAACGAGTCGTCCATGTGGGGGTCGTTGATCAGGCCTTTCCACCCAACCGTTGTGCGCGGTTTCTCGAAATACACGCGCATGATGATGAACAATGTGTCGCCGACTTCGTCTTGCACCGCCTTGAGGCGGCGGGCGTAATCCATTGCCGCAGCCGGGTCGTGGATCGAACAGGGACCAACCACGACCATTAGCCGGTGGTCCTCGTGATTGAGGATGCGTTCGGCAATACTGCGCCCCTCGATTACCGTTTGCTCCGCGCGGTCAGTCAGCGGCAAATCGCGTTTGATTGCGGTTGGTGGCTCGAGTACATCCTGTGACTCGACGTTGATGTTGTATACGCGTTTTTCGTCCATTTCCCTGTCCCGTCAACAGCCAGTATGGGCCACTGGCGTGGCCCGTTCGCTGCATTTTAAGTGATTGTCAGAGGCGGGAAAACCGTCTGCGCCGCAAGCGCATGCTGGTGCCCGCCATAATTGGTCCGATCCTGCCGGTTCCGTCCTAACTGCCAGGCCTGGCGTGGGACGATTGCTACTTCAGTTCCGAGTAGGCTGTCGGCGCCAGCATCGAGTTGGTGATCGAGGATACCAGTGGCCCATTCTTTTCTGTCTCGGCGCGTACCGCAAGCCATTCCTTGTCTGTAACAAAGGCATTCCAGATTTTCTCGCGCTCGGCCAGGCTGTCCCACGCCAGCACATAGGTCAGATCATTATTGTTCTCCCCGATCAGCGTTGTCCAGAAACCGACCGGTCTGATATTGAAGCGCTCCCAGATCTTCAGGGTGTGATTGACGAAGCGCGCGTTCAGATCCGGTAGCCTTCCCGGCATCGTGTGATAGATGCGCAGTTCATAGATCATGTTTTCCTCCCGCGTTAATGGATTGTCTCCGGATACCACCTTGATGAGTGATCAGCGCTTGTGCCGGCCGTTTATAGTGTCCGCACTTTGACCAATTGCTCGTTTTCGCCCTTTGCTCCCAGTGTGTTGCGCAAGGGCTTGCCAAAGACGGGCGATTCGATCTCGAAAACATCACCGGGCCGGGTTTCGATATTGCCGGTAAAACTGCCGGTCGCCGCGCCGAAGAAATGTACGTGCACGTCGCCTGGACGGCGAAACTCGCGGTATTTGAAATGGTGGTGTTCGAGGTTGCCAATCGAGTGGCACATGTTGTCCTCACCGGATAACCAGTCCTGTTCCCAGATGACGTCCTTGCCACGACGCAGGCGCGCATGACCGGTGACGTTCGCCGGAAGCTCACCGAGCAACAGTTCAGGCCCGTATGAGCACTCACGCAATTTCGAGTGTGCGAGGTAGAGATAATTGCGCCGCTCCATGACATGGTCCGCGTATTCGTTGCCCAGTGCGAATCCGGCCCGGTAAACCTGACCGTCCTCGCCGGTGACATAAACGCCGACCACTTCCACCTCTTCGCCGCCGTCGAGTGCGTAAGGAGGAAACGCCAGGGACTGTTCCGGTGCGACTACACAGTCACCATCGCCCTTGTAGAACCATTCCGGGGCGACTCCGATCTTTCCGCTATTCGGCTTGCCGCCATCCAGTCCCCATTTGAACATCTTCATTGAATCAGTGAGTTCGGCTTCTTCCGCCTGCAGCTTGCTGTGCATTGCATCACGCGCGGCAGCGCTGCCAAGATGGGACAGCCCGGTGCCGGTGACAAGCTGGTGATAAGGATCGGGGTGATCGAAGGGTACATGAATGCGCTCTTCCGCAATCACAGCGGCGTAGTCCTCTTCATCGCCGGACAGACGCTGCGTGATTTCTGTCTCCAAAGATGTGCCGGAGCGCATTGCCTGCAATGCCAACTCATAGAGCCTTTGCACGCCGCGCACAACGCGCAAGCTGTCCTTGCCCTCCGATACCACGCCGACTCGCCGCGCACCGTCGCGGCCTGCAAATTGAACGACCCGCACTTTCTCCCCCGCCTTCCTGATTTGACGACTTATCCGTTCCGGATCCGCATGTTACACCGTGGCGCTATACTTCGACCAATGGAGGAGGTATGCGATGAAAGCAAAAGCCAATGGCATCGAGCTGAACTACGAGATTCACGGTGACAAGGGACCCTGGGTGGTGCTGAGCCATTCACTGGCTTGTGACCTGCACATGTGGGATGCGCAAATCGATTTGCTCAAGGACCGGTTCCAGGTGCTTGCTTTCGATACCCGGGGCCACGGCAGCAGCGATGCGCCCTCCGGGGCCTACTCGATGGCGCAACTGGTCGACGATGCCAGAGGCCTGCTCTCGGCGACCGGTGTGGACAACCCGCACTGGGTCGGTCTGTCCATGGGTGGCATGATCGGGATGGAGTATGCGTTGAAGTATCCCGGTGAATTCCGGTCGCTGGTGTTGTGTGACACTTCCAGCCGCATTCCACCGGAACTGGCCCCCGTCTGGGCCGAGCGCATCAAGACGGTAACCGCGCAGGGAATGCAGGCGGTGGTCCCGTCAACGCTGGAACGGTGGTTTACCGAACCATTCAGGCACTCGGGCAACGAGGTCATCGGCAGGGTTGCGGACATGATTGCCAGCACCCCGGTCGCGGGCTATGCAGGTTGTTGCCATGCCATTCCCACGATCAACTGCACCGACCGGTTGCACATGATTGGCTGCCCGGTGCAGATCATTGTCGGAGAACAGGATGCCGGGACGCCAGTCGCCATGTCCGAAGCCATTCATGCGGCCATATCCGGCTCGGAACTGGTGGTCATTCCCCAGGCCTCGCACCTGTCCAACCTGGAACAGCCGGAAAAGTTCAACGCAGCCTTGAACGGTTTTCTTTCATCGCATTGACGCAGACTGTGCAGGCAGCTGCCGCACCGGTGCTCGTGCGCCCCGGTGCCCGGGTTTGTTGTTCATTGGCCGCCCACCCCGAAATCAGGGCGTATCGATGATTTCCAGATGGCGCGAAGGTTTTCTCAGCGCCGACACCAGAAGCTTGTAGGTGTCGACGTCGAAAGATGCCTCATGGCGCGTATCGTAGCGATCGAACAGGTCCATCTGTGAGCGATAGGTACCAAGGTAGCGCCAGTGATCGATCATGTGTGATTCGGTCAGTCCGGTAACAGGATTGCGCTCGCGTACCAGAATCCGGTTCTTGAAAGGCCAGGGGGTAATGCGGATCTTGCTCAATGCCATTGATACGCGCATGGCGTGATTCAGTTCGCTCTCGCGACCAACGCATGCGCCGCGGCATTTTCTGAGCTGATGTGCGAAACACGCTCCGCTGCCTTTTTCCAGTCCGAGCCCAATCAGGCACAGGCCGTACTCGTCGGCAATGCTTCTGAGCGCATTGCGGGCAGCCCGCTTTGAACGGAACGTACCGTAAATATGGCCGAGTTGATGCGGCTCGATCTCTGCAAAATTCAGCAGGATCGGCACTTTCGGCCCGTCGGCCGGATTCCAGTGATAGGTGCAGCTGTCCTTCGATTCGCGTAACCGGCGGTTGTGCAGCGGTGCGAGCCGCTTGACCAGTTGTGCTTCCTTGATCAGGGCGCTGAATTCGCCTGCCGTTTCGATCCATTCAATGCGGCGAATGTCGCGCGAGATGTGCATGTCCTTGCTGATTGAATGGTCGCCGCTGAAATGCGACATGACGCGCGTGCGCAGATTGACGCTTTTCCCGACGTACAGGACAGAGTCGTTCTCGCCATAGAAAATGTAAACCCCGGAGGTGTCGGGCATCCCCTTCATCGCATCCGGTGCCAGGCCGGCGGGCAGCGAAGGTGTCTGGAGCAATTCGTCCACGACTTGCCGGATCGCCGTGCTTGCGTGTTCATGATGAATGTGTTGGGTGAAATCCCACAGTACTCTTGCATCGGCCAATGCGCGATGGCGGTTGTCGCAGGCAAGGTTGTGGCGCTCGATCAGGCTGTCCAGATTATGGCGTCGTTCCTGTGGGTACAGGCGGCGCGAGAGTTTGACCGTGCAAAGCACCCGGGGCGAGTAATCGAAGCCCAGGCGCCGGAATTCGTTGCGCAGGAAACCGTAGTCAAAACGCGCGTTATGTGCCACCAGCACCTTGTCGCTCAGGCGGCGGAACAAATCCGGTGCAAGCTCCTCGAAGGTGGGTGCGTCAGCTACCATCGCGTCGTTGATTCCCGTCAGTGCCTGAATCGCCGGCGGGATGCGTCGTTGCGGATTGACCAGCGAACTCCATTCGCCGACGTAACGGCCGCGGTCAACCTCGACCAGGCCGATCTCGGTGATACGGTCGGCCCACGCGGTTGCGCCGGTGGTTTCCAGATCGAGAAATACCAGTGGCCTGTCAAGCATGCGGATATTGTAAAAGTTCTGGCGCGCACCGATTTGCCCGTGACGGGAGCGGGCCCGACCCGGCCAGCCGGGCTGCCGTTATACTAGCGACAAAATGATGATCCGGAGGAGTATCAGTCTTGAGGTATATCACTGCATTATTGTTGGGCTGCTTTGTGGCGGTGGCACACGCACACCCGGAATCCGAGCGGGCTCAGATGAGTCAATATGACTGCGAGCATCCGCCTGCTGATGCCGTGACGCAGGTGCCGGGTGGGCTTGGCCGTATTTCGAAGCTGGTCTGTATGCCGGCGGGCCCCGCCATTGTCGCCGGCGAGGGATGGTCCTGGCGCTACACCGGGAGTTTCTTTGATCTGCCGCAGATACCGGGATACGCGCACGTGGACTCGATGGGGCTGATGCCACCTTTCTATTTCACCAAACTGTCCGCGCGTGACCTGGATGACGGTGAGGCGGCCAGGCTCAGTGATGAGCTGGCCGGGCAAGTGGAAACCTATCGGCCAAAAACCGCGCCAGTGCAAATGAGCATCCTCGAGGCGACCAACAATTACGCAAAGAACATCACGGTATATACGGCAATGGAGTCGGCCGACAATGGGTGGGTTCTTGTATGCACGCCTGAATGCCGCCCCAACTACGTCATCATTGTCGAAAAACGGAAACGCAACTGAGCGGATAGTGCGATGGAATTGACGTTGAATTCGGTACTGCCCCGGGACCAGGAATCGGCGACTCTGGTCGGGCGCGCATGGTTGCCTGGCCGGTCTGGCGGTCCAAGCCCGGTCGTGTTGCGTGAAGGCAGCTTGTATGATCTCTCGGCGGTCGCTCCCACCTCGAGTGCACTGCTCAATGCAGCTGATCCGCTGCGTGTCGTGCGCGAGTCGATCGCGCGTGGCTGGGCAAAGCCGGTTGCGGATGCTGCCGCCGCCATCGAAAACAGCCACGCTGATCAACGCGATCCATCCCGGCCGTATGTTCTCGCGCCTTGTGATCTTCAGGCGGTGCGCGCATGCGGTGTGACTTTTGTGTCGAGCATGGTCGAGCGGGTGATCGAGGAACATGCGCGCGGGGATGCCGACAAGGCCGAACAAATACGGCGTGCCATCGGCGACGAAATCGGCACCGGAATTCGCAGTGTCAAACCGGGATCCGAGCAGGCGATGCGATTGAAGGAATCCCTGATCAAGCGCGAGCTCTGGTCTCAGTATCTGGAAGTGGGTATCGGCAGGGACGCTGAAGTCTTCAACAAGGCGCAGCCCCTTTCGGCGGTTGGTGTGGGAGCGGAGATCGGCATTCGATCCGATTCATCGTGGAACAATCCCGAGCCCGAAGTGGTGCTCGCGATCAACAGGGCGGGTGATGTCGTCGGGGTGACTCTGGGCAACGATGTTAATTTGCGCGACTTCGAAGGGCGCAGCGCGTTACTGCTCGGCAAGGCCAAGGACAACAACGCGAGTTGTGCCATTGGTCCGTTCATTCGCTTGCTGGACGAAGACTATTCGGTCGACGACATGCGCCGCACACGCATCGAGATTCAGCTTGCCGGGCCCGATGGTTTTCGCCTGACCGGTGCCAGCGATCTGGCTGCAATCAGCCGTGATCCGCTTGATCTTGCCAGTCAGGCGCTCAATCGTAGCCATCAGTATCCTGACGGCATGATGCTGTTTCTCGGAACACAGTTCGCTCCGGTGAAGGATCGCGGCGAGAAGGGCAGGGGATTCACCCACAAGGTTGGCGACATTGTGTCAATCAGTGCGCGAGAGCTCGGCACGCTGGTCAACCGCGTGAACCACAGCGACAAGGTCACGCCATGGACCTATGGTGTGACCGACTTGATGCAAAATCTCGCCCAGCGTGGCCTGATCGGTTAACAGGCCGCTAGCGGGCGCAACATGTTGCGCCCGCCGAATCTGCATGGTGGCCGACCGGGCGGGACTTAGAGCGTGTCGATCAGTTCGCGCATTCGTTTGCGCGTTGCCTCATCCGGCAGCTTTCCATAACCTGCTGCCATATTGTCGACCAGGTGTTTCGGATTGCCGGTGGCCGGAATCGCACAGGTTACGGCGGGATGGGATATAACGTACTTCAGAAAGAACTGCGCCCATGATTGACAATCGAATTCGGCGGCCCATGTTGGCAAGGCAACACCGTGCACACGTGAGAATAGTCCGCCGGCTCCGAACGGGCGATTCACGATAACGGCAGTGCCCGTGTCCAGCGCCAACGGTAGCAGGCGTAGCTCGGCCTCGCGTTCGATGATCGAATAGTTGAACTGAGCGAAGTCGAAGCGTTTGAGCTTCATGATGCTCTCGAGGTTGCCGTAAGCGCCCGAATGGTAGTGCGTCACTCCGGTATAGCGTATCCGACCCTGCTGTTTCCATTCGTCGAGTGTTTTTGCATGAGTGCGCCAGTCCACCAGATTATGCACCTGCATCAGATCCATCACTTCCACGTGCATTTTGCGGAAGGACTCATTCATCTGTTCGACGCCGTCGCGCTCGCCGCGGGTCCACACTTTGGTTGCCATAAACAATTGCGGGCGTAAATCCAGTTCGGTGGACAGGGCACCGACCACGCGCTCGGAGCTTCCATACATCGGAGAACTGTCGATCAGTGAGCCGTTTTCCCCGGTGAACAGACGCAACACTTCGCGCAGCGTTTCGCGCCGGCTTTCCGATGAACCGGCGTTGAACGACTGGTAAGTGCCCAGGCCAATGGCTGGCAGCAACTCGCCGGAACTGTGGATAGGGCGCCGCAATATCCTTGTCCCGTGTGCTGGTTCAGCGCGGGCTGTTGACAGGACCGGCGGCAGGCTCAGTGCTGCCACCAGTTTCAGGACTGATCGGCGTTTGTGGTCCGGTGTCATCGAGAGGGTAGATCCTTTTTGCAGTCAGGGCCGCGCGCAACTGCTCCTGGCGTTGGCCAAGCAGGTAGGCGGTCATTGCCCACAACAGTGCAATGGGCGCGGCAATAAATGAAATTCCGGATAGCCCGATTCCGAGAAGCCGCAGCCCCTCGAACAGCCAGCCGGAAACCGCATCGCCACCGCGTAACACTACGGTGTCGATGAAATTCTTCGCTTTGTATTTTTCTTCGCGCGACAGGACTGTGAACAGTACCTCGCGAGCCGGTTTGCTCAGCGCGTATTCGCCGATCCGGCGAGCACAGCCGAACACGATCAGCACCGCGAGGGTCGGAAACAATCCGAGTGTCAAAAAGCCTATTACAGTGACAATCGGCATCAGAACCAGCGTGACAGTCAGGCCGAAGCGGCCAATGATGCGGCTCACTAACAGCAACTGTCCGAGTAGCGTAAGCGCGTTGACAAACAGATCGATCAGCGCGAACAGGGCAGTCCGTATGCCGGGATCGGAGACTGTTTCGGAAACGATGTGAATCTGCTGAAAATAGAGGAACGTTGAAAGCAGTGTGAACAGCACCACATACAACCCGATGCCGAGCAAATAATCCGAACGCAGCATCAGCGTGATTCCACCTACGAAGCTGCCACCCATTGGTTGCCGTATGGCGGCGCCGGCGGGGGTCGTCTCCGGTTTGTTCTGGCGTGCCCAGTCCGATAGCCGCAGTATGCAAATGATGGCCGCCAGCAGGAAGCAGGCGGAAAACGGCAGCAGTTCGGTTGGTCCCATCAATGGCGCCAACCAGGCCGTGATCAGTGGTCCGGCAATGGCTCCGGTGGTGCCCCCGGCGGCGACAAAGCCGAACAGGCGGCGAGCCTGTGCATTGGTGAACAGGTCTGCCATGAAGCTCCAGAACACGGAAACGACGAACAGGCTGAATACGCTCAGCCAGATAAAAAAGGCCTTGGCAACTTCCGCGGGGATCGTGCCGGAGCGGAAAAGTGCATAGAACACCATCAGGTTGGCGGCGAAAAACAGATAGGCGACCGGCAGAAACTGGCGTCTGGGAAATTTCGAAGACAGCCAGCCAAACAACGGGACAATGGCGAGCATGGTTGCAAACGTACCGGTGAACAGCCATTGCAGTTGTTCGACGCCGGCCTGGATGCCCATTTCGTCGCGAACCGGGCGCAGAATGTAATAACTACACAGGAGGCAAAAGAAATAGCCGAAAGACAACAGCAGGGCAGTTACCTCGTCTGGTTCGACCCGGACCAGACGCTTGAGAATGCCGTGCACAACGCGTTGACTCATAACCCCGATTCTAGCCGTAAGGCAGCATAGCCGGGCGTTGCGTGCACGACCTGACCGGTGCAGCCATGCTTCCGTTGCATCAGGTCGCGCATGCTACAGTCGCGGTATCCGGTGAACGTAACAAGGACATGCCAGTAGGACTGA
>JASFUE010000041.1:0-16130 GCA_050050435.1 Burkholderiales bacterium
ATCGCGCCCATTGGCAAAGGCCAGCGCGGCCTGCTGGTAGCCAGCCCGAAGAGCGGCAAGACTGTCATGCTGCAGCACATCGCGCATTCGATCGCGGCGAACTTCCCGGAGGTCTACCTGATCGTGTTGCTGATAGACGAGCGGCCCGAGGAAGTCACCGAAATGCAACGCTCGGTGCGCGGCGAAGTGGTGTCGTCAACTTTTGATGAACCGGCGACACGCCACGTGCAGGTTGCAGAAATGGTCATGGAAAAAGCCAAGCGCCTGGTCGAGCACCGCAAGGACGTGGTGATTCTGCTTGACTCGATTACCCGCCTGGCACGCGCCTACAATACGGTGGTCCCCGCATCCGGCAAGGTGCTCACCGGCGGCGTCGACGCCAATGCATTGCAGCGGCCGAAACGTTTCTTCGGTGCGGCACGCAACATCGAGGAAGGCGGCTCGCTGACTATCATCGCCACGGCCCTGATCGATACCGGCTCGCGCATGGACGATGTGATCTACGAGGAATTCAAGGGCACCGGCAACATGGAAATCCATCTTGACCGGCGCATGGCGGAAAAGCGCATTTACCCCTCGATCAACGTCAATCGCTCCGGCACGCGCCGTGAAGAACTGCTGCTGGCGCCTGATCTGCTGCAAAAAGTCTGGATTCTGCGCAAACTGCTCTATCCGATGGATGAACTCGAAGCGACGGAATTCCTGGTCGGCAAGCTCAAGGCGACCAAGAACAATGCCGAATTCTTCGACAGCATGCGCAAGGGTTGATATTCCTTGATCAGCCGAGGATAATGCGGCGCTCTCAAAATGCCCGGCGCACAATCCGCCGGCTCAGACGAAAGGAAACGCCATGAAGTCAGGCATCCATCCCGAATATCAGGAAGTGAGCGTAACCTGCAGTTGCGGCAATACTTTCAAGACCCGCTCGACGCTCAAGCGCGACCTGTCAGTGGAAGTCTGCTCGGTTTGCCATCCGTTCTACACCGGAAAGCAGAAAATCGTTGATACCGCCGGGCGCGTTGAACGCTTCAAGCAGAAATATGCGCGCGCTGGTGTCAAGGCAGGAGGCACGGCAGGGTAATGAGCCGCCGCCTGTGACGCTCACGCGAAAGGCAGCCGAGGCTGCCTTTCGCGTTTTCAGGCCCCGTCCTGCCTGAAACGGCTTTCGAAACTGCCAGCGCGCGGGGCAAACCCTCGAAGGGACCTGCCCCCCAGCAGCACACCCACCGCATGTCAGCGCACACTGTCACGCACGCCCCTGCAGGCGCCTGCGCGGCGCGAAAAATGATCGGATAGGCTCTAGAATAGCTCCATGTTGATTTCCACCAGCCCCGGGAAGACGCCAGAATCCGGCTACCGCTTCGGTAGCAACATTCCGGAATAGGGCCGCAGACTCGTTCAATGTTGAGGCCGGCAACCCTACTGCGAAGCGAACGCCTCGCCACCTGGTTAAGCGCCAGACCCATCCAGATGACGATCGTCATCTGCATCGCCTGGGTTCTGCTGGGTCTTGTCGGACACGACCCGTGGAAATCTGACGAGGCGTACACCTTCGGCGCCGCCTACCGCATGCTCAAGAGCGGCGACTGGGTAGTGCCCAGAATAGGCGACACGCCTTTTCTGGAAACGCCACCGCTGATCCATTACGGGGCCGCTCTCAGCTCGATCGCGCTCTCCCCCCTGTTTGCGTTACATGACGCTGCGCGCCTCTCGGTTGGCATCTGGCTCGCCTTGCTACTGGTGTTTACGGCGCTTGCCGCACGCGAGCTATGGGGTGGTAACCGCACCTGGATCGCACCTCTGATGTTGATCGGTTGTACCGGCTTGCTGGTGCGCGGACACCAGCTAATCAGCGCGGTCGCGCTGCTGGCAGCACTTTCAATCGCCCTGTATGGCCTGGCGCTGGCACCGAGACGCTCGCTTGTGGGCGGCGCGTGGCTCGGGGTCGGAGTCGGCCTGGCGTTTCTGGCCAGCGGCGTGTCGGAGCCGTTGATGCTGATTGTTACAACGCTTGGGATGGTGATCATCTCGCCGCGTTATCGAAGCGCCCGGTTTGCACGCAGTAGCGCGATGGCACTGTTAACAACCGCCCCGTTGGTCGCTGCCTGGCCTCTGGCCCTGTACAACGGTTATCCGGAGCTTTTTGGACAGTGGTGGTCACAGAGCCAGCAACAGCTGCTCGGGCTGTTGACCATCAAGGACCATCAAGGCCACCTGTATTACCTCGACGTATTGCCGTGGTTCGCTTGGCCGGCGTGGCTGTTTGCGTTGTGGTCATTGTGGGTCCAGGGCAAAGAAGGCCTGTCGAAGCGTGAAGTCCAGCTTCCACTGGTTGCCTTTGTGTCGATCTTCGGCTTCCTCACACTGGCCGGCGAAGGGCGTGATGTCATGGCGCTACCGATGTTGCTGCCGCTTTCGTTGCTGGCATCCATCGCCATCAATCAACTGCCACGCGGTGCGGTCAATGCGTATTACTGGTTCGGCATCATGGTCGTCACGGTGTTCTCGCTGGTTGCCTGGGTCTATTTCAGCGCCGCCCAGTTCGGCGTGCCGACAAGACTCGCCGAACACATATTCAGGTTGCAACCGGAGTACCAGACAGTGCCACGTTTCTGGTCGATCGTGGCGGGGGTCACGGTAACACTCATCTGGTTCGTGCTGGTTTTCAATATCAAACGTTCGCCGGAGCGGCCGTTCATCCTCTGGGCTGCAGGGATCACCGTCGGTTGGGCGCTCGCCGTATTCCTGCTGTTTCACTGGATCGATGCCCGCAAGACCTACCGTCCGATGGTGGCCGATCTGATCGCGCATCTGCCCGAAAAATATGAGTGCATCATTAGTCAGGATGTCGGCGACGCTCAGCTTGCCATGATTTACTATTTTGGCGACGTCGTGACTTCGGAGGTCTACACCAGGTCGCACGATCGAACATGTGATCTGCTGATCACACAGGACCTGTGGGAGGATGAAAATTCGATCCAGGAACCATGGCAATTGATCTGGGAGGGTGGACGCGCAGGCGATCGCCACGAACGTTATCGACTATTCAAGCGCGCACAACCCTAGCCAGAACGGCAAACCGATATCGCCTGCAATACGGATGACCGGAATCGAAGAACAATGAGCGATTCGCTTCAACGATTTCTACTCGAAGGTACGCCGGTGCGAGGCGAAATAGTTCAGCTCGATGCAACCTGGCGTGCAGTGCTGGAACGGCGCGATTACCCGCAACCGCTGGAAGCTCTGCTCGGCGAAATGATGGCAGCAGGCGCGCTGTTGTCTGCGACGCTGAAGTTCGAAGGCGCCCTCATCATGCAGATGCAAGGCGACGGGCCGATCAAACTGCTTGTTGTCGAAGCAACCAGCGAGCACACGCTGCGTGCTACGGCAAAATGGGATGGTGATATTCCCCCGGGTGATATTCGTTCATTGCTGGGCAACGGCAAATTCGTCATCACAATTGCTCCGGAAGCCGGAAAGCAGGCCTATCAAGGCGTCGTTGCGCTTGAAGGCGATACCGTATCCGAGGTGTTGGAGCATTACATGGCCAAGTCCGAACAACTCGATACCAGGCTATGGCTGGCTTCCGATGCCGAGAAGGCCGGCGGTTTGCTGTTGCAAAAGCTGCCGGGCCAGCCCGATCACGATCCCGACGCATGGAACAGGGCCACCAAAATCGGTGAAACCATTACCAAACGCGAACTGCTGGATCTGCCCGCGCGCAATATTATCCATCGCCTCTACCATCAGGAAGACATCAGACTTTTCGACGATCAGCCCACAGCATTTCGCTGCTCGTGCACGCGCGAGCGGGTGACGGCAATGCTCAGACTGCTGGGCAGTGACGAAGTCCGTTCGATACTCGATGAACAGGGTGCGGTAAAGGTTGCATGCGAATTTTGCGGGCGCGAATACGTGTTTGATGCAGTCGACTCGGAACAGATATTTGCCGCAGACATCCAGACCTCCGCGGGCAAGACCCGTCATTGATCATGCAACTGGCACACCGGTACCGCAATCCCGCGGAATACACGAAGGGTGACCGGCCGATAGCGTCCGCGGGCAATATATATGGCTCGTGAGTCGATCGGCGTGCCCAAATCGGTGCGCCTGGACAAATGGTTATGGGCGGCCCGCTTTTTCAAGACACGATCGATGGCCGCCGATGCCGCCGCTGGTGGAAAAGTGCAACTCAACGGTGAACGTGCCAAGCCGGCCAAGCCGGTCAAAACCGGCGATCGGATTGTCGTGCGCACCGGACCATATGAATGGGATATCACCGTCGTCGCGCTGTCAGAACGGCGTGGCCCGGCAAGCGAGGCACAGGGACTGTACGAAGAGACGGAACAAAGCCGCCTGGCGCGCGACGAACTGGCGGCCAGACTCAAGGCGGAACGGCGTGCCATGCCGGATTTCGCCAAAGGCCGACCTGGCAAGCGTGATCGGCGCAGAATCATCCAGTTTCGTCAGAAAAACAACAATTAGAAGGCGTTTTCGCAGGCGCAACAGAGATCAAGCATCACTCTGTTTTATATTCTCTATTCGATCGTGCGTCGCACTAGCCCGGTCGACAACGCGCGTCTGACGGGCGTACACTCAGCGTCCTTTACGCGTGCAGTTGACGCCGCTACCGCAGCATCTGCGTCGACGTGCGTGCCAAAATAACGACGCAGGAGAACGAACATGAACGACGTTGTCATCGTCGGTGCGCTGCGTACCGCGATCGGAAAATTCGGCGGGACTCTCGCCAAAACACCTGCCCCGGATCTGGGCGCGCACGTCATCAGGGAGTTGCTCAAGAAAACCGGCGTGGACAAAGGCCAGGTTTCGGAAGTCATCCTGGGGCAGGTCCTCACCGCCGGCGCGGGGCAGAACCCGGCGCGACAGTCGGCGATCAAGGCAGGCCTGCCAGACATGGTGCCGGCAATGACCATCAACAAGGTTTGCGGTTCGGGCCTGAAGGCAACGCATCTGGCAGCCCAGGCAATAAAGGCGGGCGACGCTGACTGTGTCATTGCGGGCGGCCAGGAAAACATGAGTATTGCACCGCACGCGCTGTTTGGCGCACGCGACGGCATCCGCATGGGTGACGGAAAAATGATCGACACGATGATCATCGATGGTTTGTGGGACGTGTACAACCAGTATCACATGGGCAATACCGCAGAGAACGTCGCGAAGAAATGGGGTGTATCACGCGAGGAGCAGGACGCGTTTGCTGCAGCGTCCCAGCAAAAAGCCGAAGCCGCGCAAAAAGCCGGCCGATTCAAGGACGAAATCACGCCGTTCACCATCTCCACACGTAAGGGCGAGATCGTTTTTGATACCGATGAATTCCCCCGCCATGGCGCCACCGCGGAATCACTGGCGGGCCTGAAACCGGCATTTCAGAAAGATGGCTCCGTTACCGCGGGCAATGCGTCCGGCATCAACGACGGTGCGGCCGCCGTGATGCTGATGTCCGCGAGCAAGGCAACCGAACTCGGCCTCGAACCGCTTGCTCGCATCAAGGCGTACTCATCTGCCGGTGTTGATCCGGCAATCATGGGAACCGGGCCGATCCCGGCAAGCCGGCTGTGTCTGAAGAAAGCAGGCTGGGACGTCAGCGAGCTTGACCTGCTGGAAATCAACGAGGCATTTGCCGCTCAGGCAATCGCGGTTAACCGCGACATGGGCTGGGATGTATCAAAAGTGAACGTCAATGGCGGTGCAATTGCGCTTGGCCACCCGATTGGTGCCTCCGGGTGCCGCGTCCTCGTCACGCTCCTGCACGAAATGGTCAAACGCGATGCGAAAAAAGGGCTGGCATCCCTGTGCATTGGCGGCGGCATGGGCGTTGCGCTCGCCGTCGAACGCTAGGCAAGCAGGATTGAGGCGATCGCCCGGCAAGAATGGCGAGCAAAAGACGATCGCTGAAGCTTGAACCGGCAAAAGAAAAACTGAAAGAGGAGCGATTCAATGAACAACGGACGCGAAGTAGTAGTGATATCAGGGGTACGCACCGCGATCGGCGACTACGGCGGCTCACTGAAGAATTTCGCACCAACTGATTTGGCGGCGCGCTGCGTAAAGGAAGCCTTGACGCGTGCCAGCGTGGCCCCCGAGGAAGTCGGACATGTGGTGTTCGGCAACGTCATCCACACCGAAACGAAGGACATGTATCTGTCGAGGGTTGCCGCAATGAACGGTGGCATCCCAAAGGAAGTGCCGGCCATGACGCTGAACCGGCTATGCGGCAGCGGCTTGCAGGCGATCGTCAGCGCAACACAGATCATTGCACTGGGAGACGCGGATATCGCGGTGGCCGGTGGTGCCGAATCGATGAGCCGCTCGAATTACTGGATACCGACGGCTCGCTGGGGCAGCCGGATGGGCGACCAGGCCATTATCGATGCCCTGCTCGGCGCCTTGTCCGATCCTTTCGATGGCATGCACATGGGCGTGACCGCCGAGAACGTTGCGGAAAAATATGGCCTGACCCGCGATGAGCAGGATGCATTTTCGATTGAATCGCACAAACGGGCTGCGCGGGCCATCGCTGAGGGCCGGTTCAAGGATCAGATCCTGCCAATCGAGATCAAGGAGCGTAAAGGCACACGCCTGTTCGATACCGATGAGCACGTTCGCACCGATGTGTCCGAGGACAATCTCGGCAAACTGCGACCGGCGTTCAAGAAGGACGGTACGGTCACGGCCGGCAATGCTTCGGGCATCAACGATGGTGCCGCTGCGGTCGTCCTGATGGAGCGCAAACTCGCCGAGAAACGCGGCCTCAATCCGCTGGCCCGGCTGGTTGCCTACGGGCACGCCGGGGTCGAACCCAGCGTCATGGGGCTCGGCCCGATTCCCGCAGTCAAGGCAGCAATGAAGAAGGCCGGGCTCAAGGTCGGGGATATGGATGTCATCGAATCGAATGAGGCATTTGCCGCCCAGGCCTGTGCGGTGGCCAAGGACCTCGGGTTCGACCCGGAAAAGACCAACCCCAACGGCGGTGCGGTCGCTCTGGGACACCCGGTCGGCGCCACCGGCTGCATCATCAGCGTCAAGGCGCTGTATGAACTACAGCGCCTCGGAGGCAAGTACGCGCTGGCAACAATGTGTATCGGTGGCGGCCAGGGAATTGCCGCCATTTACGAACGCCTCTGACCCTACGGTCTTACCGGCGCTGCGGGCGCCGGCATGCGCGCAGTCTTCCGGCAATGTAAAGGCGGCGCCTGCCCCGTAACGACCGGAGGCCGTTTGCGGCAATCTTCCGTTATTGCTGAATGTCTCTGACCCTAGCTGGTTGCGTCGGCACTGCGGATCTGCGCCAACTCATCGAGGCAAAGGCACGTAAATGCCAGGCCGGCGAATACCGGCGCCACCAGATTTACCAACGGAACGAAATAAAGCAACCCTGTCAGCAGGCCGAGTACGAAAAGGTCGGAAAAACGCTCGGCAAAGATGCGCTGCATTTCCTGGGGGTCAGCATGCTCCGAAAGCGCGTCATAGCGAAACAGACGTTGGTTCAGGTAGGCCGACAGGGCCCATGGCACCAGCACCGCGAGTGGTCCGAGAAACAACCACAGCGGCAAGGTCACCAGCCATAGCAGTGAAAATGCGCCGACAGCAACGATGGCGTTGACGATACTGCCGATTACCGTCCCGCCACTTCGGCGCTGCAGTTCGGGGAAATCACGCCGCGCCACGTGGGCTACCAGCATTGGCATGGCGAAAATGGCTGAAATCAGCATGGCCGTTGCCATCACGGCTGGCGCCAGCAACAACACCAGGATCAATCCGGCAGCAACCCCTGCATATCGCGACGCATCCAGCCGCGCGAGCCAACCGTGACTGGTCAGATTGACCAGCATCGTCTCGATTCCATTGCTCCAGCTATCCCAGAACCACCAACTCAAGCCAGCCCACAAAATCAGGGCCGCAATGGCTGGAAGCAGCATGACGCCGAGAATTGCCGGATGAAACAGATTGCGCAACGCACTTCGGAGTGCCCGGGAAGCTTGCCGATAAGCGTTCATTAGCTCTTTTCTTGCCTAACTAGTTGAAATAAATTGCATTAATGTTTTTGCCGCGTCGCACAAAAAAATCAGTATCAGCCCTTGACAACCCGTGCGACTGGCGTACAATTTCGCTTGCTTTGTGCAGCGCACAAAACCAGTTTTTTTCAAAGCGGCCTTAGTTTTCAACCGCTTAATTTTTATTGTTTTCCGGAGGTTATATGTCGACAGTGATTGAGCAAGTAACCGCAGCACAGAAAGAGAATATTGCAACGACCGTTGCATTGGCCAATATTGCAGCATCCGCTGCCGAAAAAGCCATGGACCTCAACGTCGGTGCCATCAAGTCCGCTATCTCCAGCGCCACCGAAAACGGCAAGGCCTTCGCTGACGCCAAAGACGTTCAGGCGATGACGACCCTGCAATCAAAGCTGGCCCAGCCCGCTTTCGATTCGTTCGCGGCCTACCTCAAGGACAGCTACGATATCCTTGCTGAAGCGCAAAACGAATTCAGCAAGATCGTCGAGTCCAAAATGACCGAAGTCAACAAGATTATCGTGTCCGGCCTCGACCAAGCCGAAAAGAACGCGCCGGCCGGTTCCGATATGGCTGTTGCCGCGATGAAGTCGGCGGTTGCCGCTGCCAACCAGACCTATGATGCCATCGCCAAGGCCAGCAAACAGGTCCAGGAAGTGACCACGGCGACAGTTGGTACGGTGCGCACGCCCGCCCCGGCGAAGAAGAAGTCCGCCGCCTGAGCATCCGTTCAGAGCAAGCAACACCGCAAAAGCCCTCGGGATTACCCGGGGGCTTTTTTATTTGGTTGCCGGTTTGCCCGGCGTCCGCATCGCCTGGCCGGTCAAGCTTCCAGCTTGTTCGCACGCGTTCGCCTCACGGCAATAATCATCCCCGGCATCTGAAGGCGCCACACCGAGCGGGGTGAACGCATCCCTGGACTGGTAAACGAGACACTCACCCCGATCAACCGGGTCCTCGAGGTGACGCAAGTAATTAGCGCTTAGAATCACGGGTATGCATTCAACACGACTGACACACAGGCTGGCAGCGCCAGCCCACCGTCTATGGCCAGACTGACCGAACGCAACAGCTGGAAAGCCCTGCAAGCGCATGCGGCCAGGCCACAAGCGCAAGATATCCGCGCCCTGTTCGAGGAAGATTCTCAACGCAGCGCCCGCTTCGGCCTAGAAGCCGCCGGACTGCATCTCGACTTCTCGAAGAATCCGGTTTCAGACACGACGCTGCAATTGCTTCTCGAGTTGGCCGGGCAATCGAGCCTGAGCGAGCAAACTGTGGCCATGTTCGAAGGCCGCCGCATCAATGTCACGGAAGACCGGCCGGCATTGCACATCGCCTTGCGCAATCGCTCGCAACGCCCGGTCATGGTCGATGGGCGCGACGTCATGCCCGATGTCAGGGCTGTACTGGAGCGCGTGCGCGAATTCTCCGATGCGGTGCGCAGCGGCAAGGCTCGCGGCATCACCGGTCAGAAATTCACCGATGTGGTCAACATCGGAATCGGTGGCTCCGATCTAGGTCCGCAAACGGTGTGCACGGCGCTCACTCCGTTTGCGCGCAGCGGCCCCCGGGTTCATTTCGTATCCAACGTCGATGGCGCCCATCTGGCTGAAACACTGGCGGACCTCGATGTGGCCACAACTCTGTTCATCGTTTCCTCAAAAACCTTTACGACACAGGAAACGATGACCAATGCGAGATCTGCGCGAGAGTGGTTACTTACTCAAATGGCCAGTTCACGCCCCTCGGAGGAGGTCGTCGGGCATCATTTCGCTGCTGCCTCGACCAATCTCGATGAAACGGCCGCCTTCGGGATCAACCCGCAGCGCGTGTTCGGCTTCTGGGACTGGGTCGGCGGACGCTACTCGTTATGGTCAGCGATCGGCTTGCCAATCGCCATGGCGGTGGGCTTCGAGCAATTCGAGCAACTGCTCGACGGCGCGCACGCGATGGACGAACACTTCCGCACCGCCCGGCCAGAATGCAACATGCCGGTCCTTCTGGGATTGATTGGCATCTGGCATGCAAACTTCCTCGGCTGGCCGACCCATGCCGTGCTGCCCTACGCACAGGACCTGTCGTTTCTGCCTATGCACCTTCAGCAGCTCGACATGGAAAGCAACGGCAAGCGCGTGGACCGGGCTGGTAATGTCGTCGAATACACCACCGGCCCTATCATCTGGGGTGCGCCCGGCACCAATGGCCAACACGCCTTCTTCCAACATCTGCATCAAGGAACGCAAATTACGCCGTGCGATTTCATTGTTGCAGCCACAAGCGAGTGGATGCTACCGGAACATCACGAAATCCTGATCGCCAACTGCCTGGCCCAATCCGAAGCGCTGCTGCGCGGGCGCTCAACGGAGGAGGCACTCGGCGAACTGGAGGCAAAAGGCTTGCGGGGAGTGGAAGCGCAAAGACTGGCCGTGCACCGGACTTTCCCCGGAAACCGGCCGAGCAACACGATCCTGGTGCAGCGGCTGGACGCACACTCCGTCGGCGCACTCATCGCCCTGTACGAGCACAAAGTGTTCGTACAAGGTGTAGTGTGGAATATCAACTCCTTCGATCAGTGGGGTGTAGAACTGGGCAAAGGACTCGCCAAAGAGCTGCTGAACGATTTGCGTAACTCGCGTGCCTCCCCCGGACATGACCAATCGACCGCGCAGTTGATCGAGCGCATCTGCGCGATGAGGGAAAACAAATGAACGAAGAGAATTTCAATATGAGCATCCGCAAGTTTCTCAAGATGACTGGCGTGGGCTCACAGCGTGAAATCGAGCAAGCCGTCGCCAAAGCCCTCGTGGATAATCAGCTCGCGGGTGTAAACAAACTGCCGGTTTCGATGAAACTGACCATCCCGGCGCTGGGACTGGACGTCGATTTCGATGGTGAAATCTCGCTGGACTAGAACATCCGCGAGCAATCCGGTTCCGGCCGGGACAAAATGGGTACTGGATAAACCGGTCTTTCGATGAGATCGCGTTCGGCTCGGACTAGAACAGATTCAGGCCTGGATCAAATGCGCCCGGTAGTACTTCATCTCCTCGATTGACTCGTAGATATCGGCCAACGCCTCATGCTTGCCGTGTTTGACGATGCCAGACATGATTTCCGGCTTCCAGCGCTTGCCCAATTCCTTGAGCGTGGACACGTCCAGGTTGCGATAGTGGAAATACCGTTCGAGCTTCGGCATCCAGCGAGCCATGAAGCGCCGGTCCTGACAGATCGAATTACCACACATGGGTGACGATTTCGACGGCACGTATTGTTCGAGGAAAGCGAGCATCTGCTCCTCGGCCTGCGACTCGTTCAGGGTCGACGCCTTGACCCTCTCCACCAGGCCCGAGCGGGCGTGCGTCGACTTGTTCCAGTCATCCATCGCATCGAGAATCGAGACAGGCTGATGGACGACCAGAACCGGAGATTCGGCCACTTTTTCCAGTTGCGAGTCGGTGATCACCATCGCAATCTCGATGATGCGATCGCTGTCGGGATTAAGGCCGGTCATTTCCATGTCCAGCCATATCAGGTTGTTAGCGTCCTGTGCCATAATATCCAGTCATTGTGATCAGCAAATTCCATTGAATTTTCATTGGGATATTGTGTCATATCGAGCACTGGTTCCAAACTGACAACGGGGCAAATGAACACTTTTTCGATACTTTTTCTTCTGGCCGTGTGCCTGTCCGCGCTGACCCGTCTGTGGCTGGCGCGCCGCCATGTTAATTACGTTGCGGCTCATCGCGCCAGCGTACCAACCGCATTTTCTTCGGAAGTCACCCTTGAAGCTCACCAGAAAGCGGCTGATTACACCGTCGAGAAATCACGCTTTTCGATGGTCGGCATCATATTCAATGCCGTCGTCCTGCTGATTCTGACCTTTGGCGGCGTTTTACAAGGGCTGTACGACCTAACCGCGACTTTCCTGAGCAATGAACTCGGACGCGGGCTGTTGTTCTTTGCACTGTTCAGCCTGCTGATGTCGATCATCGACATTCCGTTCGATCTTTACCGCACCTTCGTGATCGAAGAAAAATTCGGCTTCAATAAAATGACCAAAGGCCTGTTTGTCCGGGACTTCTTGATCAGTCTGCTCGTCTCCGCGGTGCTGGGTTTACCCTTCCTGGCTATCCTGCTGTGGTTGATGGGCGCAGCGGGTGAGAACTGGTGGCTGTACGCATGGGTCGCGGGCGTGGCATTCTGGCTGTTTATCCAGTTCATATCGCCGACTGTAATCGCCCCATTGTTCAACAAGTTTTCGCCGCTGGATAATCAGGATCTCAAACAGCGCATCGAGGCTCTGCTCAAGCGCTGCGGTTTTCAGTCGAAGGGCTTGTTCGTGATGGACGGCAGCAAACGCAGCAGTCATGGCAACGCCTACTTCACCGGTTTCGGAAAATCCAAGCGCATCGTCTTTTTCGACACGCTGGTCGAGCGCCACGATGGCCCCGAAGTCGAGGCTGTGCTCGCCCATGAACTGGGCCACTTCAAACTGCACCACGTGCTCAAGCTCACTGCCATGTTTGCCGTTCTGGGATTCGTGTTCTTCTGGCTGCTCGGCCTTGCCAAGGAAACACCCTGGCTGTTTACCGGTTTGAACATCGCCTATCCGGCGCCAGATGCTCTGGTGCTGACGGTGTTCTATCTGGTATTGCCGCCGTTCCTGTTCTTCGTACGCCCGATGCTCGCCGCCTACCTTCGCAAGAACGAGTTCGAGGCAGACGCCTACGCTGCCGAGCACGCACCTGCAAACGATCTCGTACGTGCACTGGTCAAGCTTTACAAGGACAACGCCTCGACGCTCACACCCGATCCGCTGCACTCGGCGTTCTACGACTCGCACCCTCCCGCGGCGGTGCGCATCGCCCGGCTACAGCAGTTATCCAGGGCCTGACCGGCCAACCATGAAAAAACGCAAGAGATCATGACCAATGACAACAACAGCACAAGACCTCGTCCGCAAGAAATGTAAACCCTGTGAAGGCGGCGTCGACCCGATGAGTGAAGTACAGATCGGGCACATGCTCAAGGGTGTTCAGGGGTGGACCTACTCTGACGGCATGATCCGCAAGACCTATCAATTCAAGAACTACTACCAGACGATGGCCTTCGTGAACGCTACTGCGTGGGTGTCCCACCGCGAAGACCATCACCCCGACATCACTGTGGGCTACAACAAATGTGATGTCGCCTACATGACCCACGCCATCAACGGCATCAGTGAGAATGACTTTATCTGTGCAGCAAAGCTTGATGCACTGTTCGATCTTTGATCGAACAGTTTGCGGAGCAAACAGATAAAGTCATTCCGGCGAAGGCTCACCTGCGGCGCAGGTTAAGCGATCGGTAGAGAGCGGCGGAGACCGACCTGATCTGGTCGTTCAGGTGCTTGTCTCAGCCGCCACCGGAACAGCATCGCCGTCATAGACAATGCGAAGCCGCGGCAAGGATTTCGGATGATGCCGTTGCAGGTAGTCAATCATTCGTTCGCGCATCTCGCATCGCAGTTCCCAAGCATCGGGTGAGTTTGACGCGCTCATCAGCAAGCGAATCTGCATGGTCTTCTCGGTACAGTCGACCACGTGCACGACCTTCACCTTTCCATCCCAGTATTTCGATGCTTTCACTGCCCGTTCGAATTCTGATCGGATTTCGTCGAGCGGCACACCATAGTCCATGTACAACATGACGGATCCGAGCAAATCAGCAGTGGTTCGAGTCCAGTTCTGAAACGGCTTTTCGATGAAGTAGGAAATCGGCAGTACCAGGCGCCGCAGATCCCAGACGCGGACCACGACGAAGGTCAGGTGTACCTCCTCGATCCAGCCCCATTCGCCCTCTACAACCACGACATCCTCGATGCGGATCGGCTGGGTGAGTGCGATCTGGATGCCGGCGATGAGGTTACTCAACGCGGGACGGGCCGCCAGGCCCACTGCCAGCCCGGCGATACCGGCCGAGGCAAACAAACTGACCCCGATGTGGCGGATGCTGGGAATTGACATGATCACAGCCCCGACGGTGGCGAGTGTGACGACGAACACCATCACCCGACCGAGAATGCGGATCTGTGTCTGCATCCGACGCGCTTCCAGATTGTCGGCTTCGTCAATGTCGTGCGTGGAGATCAGATAATCAACAACGCCACGTACAGCGCCAATGGCGAGCCAGCCGGTAAGCGCAATTGCCAGCAAGCCCAGCAGACGCGACAGATACATGGCAAAGCCTGTCGATGCTTCCGGACCCGGCACCACAATGGACATTGCCAGCACCGGCAGGAGTGAATGCAAAGGCGCTGCACAGCGCGCCGATATGGCGGCGACCAGGCGGACATTGCGGAATCTGGCGATCCGCTTGAGCACGAACACGACCAGCGTCGCAATGACCAGCCCTGACACTGCGGCCAGTAATAATGCGACCAGAGATTGAACACTTAGCCCGGTTCGCGCGAAAACGCTGGTCAGCTCAGTCAACATCATTCGATCCAGTTCTGGGTGTCGCGGTTATTAGTGAACCGGTCTTGATTGATCCGGTTTCGGTTGGCGCCGGCGCACGCCTGCACGCAGATATTTTACGTGAATGCGATTCAACCAAGGGCGCAGAGACTGGTGGGGAGGTGTGCGCGCGCAATATGCAGATTTCACCGCCGCCGAGCCGCCGCTTGCCTTACCATGTGGCCTGCATGCGCACATGCTCGACAACCTGTTTTGCACCGCCTGTCCGACTGCCGGGCAGGGTGCGGCCGTGATCCGGCGCCACGTCATGACGGCAACGCAGACCGGACTCGTCATCGCTGCTCACGGACGCCACTATGCGATCGAAACATCCGATGGGTGCGTGTTGCACTGCTATCCGCGCGGGCGAAATAACAGCTTCGCCTGTGGCGACCTGGTCGACGTCGAATCATCCGGCGACAGGCAGGGCACCATCAGAGGATGCCGACCGCGAACATCGCTGCTTTATCGCTCGGACCGGTACCGCCAAAAAATAATTGCGGCCAATGTCACCCAGGCGGTCATGGTGGTCGCCGGCGTGCCGGCGTTCAACGAAGCACTGCTGACGCGCTTCCTGATCGCCTGCGAGCAGCAAGGCATCAAAGCGCTCATCGCGCTGAACAAGATCGACCTGGTTGAGGCAACCGCAAAGGTCGCCGTACAGTTGTCTCTTTACGGCGGTCTCGGCTACCCGGTCATCGCCCTATCTGCAAAGGTGGATATTTCACCACTCGAAACCGCGATGCGAGGCCATCGCAATGTGGTGGTAGGGCAGTCCGGCATGGGCAAGTCAACCATCGTCAATGCGCTGATCCCGGGAGCGCGGGCCGCGACTGCCGGCATTTCCAGCGCGCTTGATTCGGGCAAGCACACAACGACCAGCGCGCACTTGTATCACGCTGACGATACGACTGACATTATTGATTCTCCGGGGTTACAGACCTTTGGCCTGCTGCACCTGTCGCAGCCCGAGCTGGCCAACTGCTTTCCCGAATTCAGGCCGTTTCTTGGCCATTGCCGCTTTCATGACTGCCGGCATATCGTGGAGCCCGGCTGCGCGGTGATTGCCGCAACAGAGCGCAAAGAAATTGATATGCGTCGCTGGCGCAGCTATCGCCAGCTCATGCATGAACTCGATTCGCGGCCGGCCAAATGGGAGTAGGCGGCGGGATCAGGCGGATGATCTCACCACCTTTTTTTCGCTGCGCTATTGCTGGAGTTGGAAACAGGCTGGTATCAGTTGCGCGAGTCCGCGCTCAGTCAAACCAGGTCACGAACGTGACCAGCGCAATCAGGCCCAGCCAGATCAGGACCGATCGCCAAACCAGGCCAATGCCGTTGGCCATGTGATTCACGTCGGCTTCTTCACCGAGGCCAAGCTCGGGCCTGAAGACCATGGAACCGTTTTCATGAACGGCTTCGCCGAGACGCACACCCAGCGCGCCCGCACCCGCAGACAGGACAATGCCCTGCTGGACGTTGCCCCATGAATTCGATTGCGTGCGCCAGCAATCGATTGCGCCCTGGAAGTCGCCAACGATGGCGAAGGTGATCGCGGTCAGGCGCGACGGTATCCAGTCGAGCACCTGAAATGCCTTGC
>JASFUE010000042.1:0-16021 GCA_050050435.1 Burkholderiales bacterium
TGTCAGTCAGGGAAGGCGGGACCAGGGTCAGTGGGCGTATCAATGGCCACACCGATATTCCTTCGGTAGCTTTCCGCGCCCAGACCAAGAATCTCGACGTGGAATCTCTGAAGCCTGCGGATGTGGCACTGGCGAATTCAAAATTGCCGAAGTTCACTGGGAACGCACAATTTGCCGGCAGTGGCGCAACGCCGCGCGCGATCTATGCTTCCGCCAAAGGCCTCGCAGTATTTTCGGCTGGGCCCGGTCAGGTCACTTCTACCAAATCTCCTTTTCTGTTGCAGACGGTGTCAGCGAACCTGCTTGAAGTCCTGCTGCCTGGGAAGAAACCCGACGACTTCAATCAACTCGAATGTGCGGCTGCGCGTTTCGAGGTCAAAGACGGTGTTGCCAACTCGACCAATGGAATTGCTTTCCGCTTCAAACGCATGGACATTCTGGGTAGTGGTGCCGTCAATTTGTCGACCGGCAAGATTCTGTTCGGCTTCAAGGCGGTGCGGCGGCACTGGCTGGATTTCAACATTCTCAGCGTCGCCAGCGATTTCGCCAGCATCACCGGCACCGTTGAGAAGCCACGCGTCGGCCTCGATACCCAGGGTGTGCTGATTACCGGTGGCGCGGCGTGGGCGACAGCGGGCCTGTCATTGCTGGCGACCAATTTTCTTCGCACCATGAGTTCGAGCGAGGATCCATGCAAGGCAATCCTTGAAAAAGGGCGCACCGCCACAGATCCGATCGATGCGCTCATGAAAGGCCTGCAGTCACCCGGAAAACCTTAACCGGAACAAATCCAACTCTTAATTTCCGCTGCAGAATTTTCTCAGCGCAATCTCCTCGCATGTTTCTTTCGTGTTGTACGGGCTCTCCTGCATGCACACCTTGACATACTTTCGCGCAGCTTCCGGGTCCGGGCATGAATCAAACTTGTCGGCCCATGCTGCGGGAATGAATGCCAGCATTGCGGCCGAAACTGCAACTCTTGCAAACGATTTCATGATGAGACTCCTCTCCATTGTCCTTTTGTATTGTGAACACAAGCATCAGTTTGCGCATTGATGCTGGTCAAAAGTCCCGCGCTAGAGCAGGCCGCTGCGTTTGATTTCGAGATAGCGATTAACCAGTGCAATTGGCAATTGTTCCGGCTCGACGTCGACGCACATCGCACCGAGTCCTTCGAGGCGATTGAACATCCGGTTACGGCTTTGCAGGTAGTCAGCCACTGCAGCATGGGTTATGGCGCGCTCAAATGTGTCGACGCGGCTGGCGAGTGCGCGCGACAGAATGTTTTCGCGCAGCGATGCGAACAACACCAGATGTCGCGTCTGCAGCAGTCTTAGTGCGGGGGCAAGGCTGTCGTCATCCTCGTCGCGCAGGTTGGATAACACGACCACCAGGGAACGTTTGCGGATGCGCTTCATCAGGTCGAGCGTAGCGACATGATAGTCGCTGGCGTTCATGGTGGGTTGCAAATCGTAAACGCTGTTCAGTATGGTGTTGACCATGGCGCGCGACTTGTGCGGTGCGAGCCAGCGTTGCGGGCCGGACATTGTCAACAAACCCACCGCATCGCCCTGACGCAACCCGACATAAGCGAGGAGCAGTGCCGAGTTGATGACGTGGTCGAAGTGCGACAGCGCATCGTCGCGTGCCGACATGCGCCGCCCGCAATCGAGGACAAGCACGATTTGCTGGTCACGTTCATCCTGATACTCGCGCGAGATAAGCTTGCGCATGCGAGCGCTGGCTTTCCAGTCGATCTGACGTTGCGGATCGCCTTCGCGATATTCGCGTAACTGATGAAAATCCATACCTTCGCCGCGGCGCCGGCGTTGCAAAACGCCGAGTTGGGAAAGACGGTGATCCGTTGCCATCAGTGCGAACCCGGTGAGCCGGGCAAAATCAGGATAGATTCGAACTGCTTGCGCGGAGCCGGACATACGTTGCATCCACCACAACCCGAGCGGCGAACTGATCCGCAACTGAACCTTGCCGAAGAACACTTCGCCGCGTTGATATGGGCGTAACTGATAACGCAGTTCGGACCATCCATCCTGGGGCAGCGTCAGCAATCGTGGCAGGTGTGTGGCTTGTGCTTCAGATGGATAGTGGTCGATGACCTCCACGCGCAGAGGGCGAGGGTCGTGATTGTCCAG
Source organism: Burkholderiales bacterium (assembly GCA_050050435.1). GTDB lineage: Bacteria > Pseudomonadota > Gammaproteobacteria > Burkholderiales > Eutrophovitaceae > SG8-40. The sequence goes on from JASFUE010000042.1 coordinate 2,154, forward strand.
GCGCAGAGCGACATCATGACTGACCCCGAGCGGCAGGGAACCGGGCACCAGTCTTTCAACGTGCGGCGTGCGAAGGCGCCAGCCCCGTAAGGCATCGGCAAGCGCAATCACGGCGAGGGCGACTAACAATCCTATCCATAGCGGCGCCAGTTCATTGAACAGCGATACCATCAGGCCCGATACGCACAAAACGACTGTCAGGATGACGAGGCGTCGCGAGGGGATCAGCATGTCAGCGGCAAGCCTTGCGTCGGCAGCGAAGAATACGGGACGCTGTGTAAGCTGCGAAATTTCTATACACGCGGTGCTTCGACTTCTTCGAGCAATTGTGCCAGCACGTTGTCGGTTGAACGCCCCTCGATTTCGAGTTCGGGTGCGAGCGAGATCCGGTGGCGCAGTGCCGGGCGTGCGATCGCCTTGATGTCGTCCGGTGTGACGAAAATGTGTCCTCGCATCAGTGCCATGCTGCGTGCCGATCGCACCAGCGCGATGCCGCCTCGCGGGCCGGCTCCGGCAGAAACGCCATTCCAGGTGCGGGTTGCCCGCACAATTCGCACCGCATAGTCGAACACCGAATCATCAACCCGAATCGCGCTTGCCACGGCCTGCAGTTCCAGAATCCTGTGGGGGTCAACAATACAGTTGACTTGGGAAACGTTGAGTTTTTCACCGATCTGGCTGCCGGTGATTTGTGACACCATGCGAACTTCCTCGTCTTGCGAGGGATAATCGATCTCGACTTTCATCAGAAACCGGTCGAGTTGCGCTTCGGGGAGCGCATAGGTGCCTTCCTGCTCGATCGGGTTCTGGGTAGCCAATACCATGAACGGTGGTTCCAGTTGATGTGACACGCCCTCGATGGTGACCTGACCTTCCTGCATGACTTCGAGCAAGGCTGCCTGCGTCTTTGCCGGCGCGCGGTTGATTTCGTCAGCCAACAGCAGGTTCGTAAACACCGGCCCGCGACGGGTCGTGAACTGTCCGCTGCTTTGATCGTAAAGCGTATGGCCGGTCACGTCGGCAGGCATCAGATCCGGCGTGAACTGTATGCGCGCGAACTGACCGCCGAATGTGCGCGCCAGGGCCTGTACCAGCAATGTCTTCCCCAGGCCCGGCACGCCTTCGATGAGTACATGGCCAGCGGCGATCAGCGCAGCGACGATCTGGTCGATCGCTTCATGCTGGCCGACGATGGCATTGGCGATCTGGGTACGCAGGTCGCGGGCAATGGTCGCTGCCTGTTCAAACTGTTGTTGTGAAGTTTCCATGGAATCTGTCTGCAGTGGTTTGGACGAGTGGAACGGGATTGAGTCTTATTTAACCTGTTCGGCGCGCTTTGTTGCCAAGCGCGGATGTACCGGCACCAAGCAACGTATAGACGCGTTGGTAAAGGCGGATCGTTTGCCAGAACTGAAGCAAGTTGCCGCCGTTCTGCGGTTGCAGGATGCGCTGCGCATGCTCGCCTGTTATGCCCAGCGTGCGCTTGAGCAACTCAGGCCGCGCTTCCGGTGGAGTGGACAGGAAGTGCGGTAATGAGCGGGCGAGTTGTCGGAGGCAGGCCTCACGCGATGCTTCGAGCAATCTGTTAGCGTGGCCATTCGACCACAGAAAACGTCCGCTGGCGCGCAGATGGTCGAGCAATCGACGCCGGTCGCGTTGCGCATCCGGCATGACCGGGCCGAAACGCGGAACGACGCGCCATAGCCACAGCAATATCGCGAGTATTGCCGCGCTCACTGGCGCCCAGGCGTTGGTGCGCAGCCATGTAATCAGCGAGGGTTTGCCTGGCTGATTGAAAAACATTACGGTTTTTTCGGCAGCAGGCTGGGAAACGCCGGTATCGGGCATGAGATTGTCGCGTATGCTGACAAGGTCAAGAACAAACTGCGCGTGGTCCAGTTTGCCAATAGCATTGTTTCTTGCGAAATCCAGATCATTGATGACTGCTACGGCGCCTTTGCCGTTGCGTTTGACCAGCAGATACGTGCCGTACTTGCCGGTAGCGCGATACTGTGCGTCGACAGCTTCGAGCGAAATAAAATGCCTGAGCCTGACCCGCGCAGGGCCGGCTGCATCCGGCAAACGGATGACGTCGAACGCAGCATTTTTTCCTTCATTGGTTTTGTCGGTATCGCGTTGCGCGCTGTTGTTCTGCTCGATGGCAAGGCGCTGCACGCCCAATGCGTCCACCAGCCGATCGTCTTGCTGCGCAACTTCCGCCTCGACGACGAGGTAGCCGCCACGATTTACCCATTGGATGATCTGGTCGCGCAAATGGCCGGTGATGGTGTAATGGTCTCGCGGAATGACCACGGTCGCGTGCTGCGGCAGATCCCGTAGTTCCGGCAGTGAGCGCAGTTCCGCTGCTGGCCTTTCGAAGCGATCGAGAAGCCGTTGCGCCGCCAGCCACGGGTTGCTCCGGGCTTCGCCGCGATAACCGGTATATGCCTGTTCGGTGACTTGCTCGTGAGTGGATAGGAACCAGATAACGCCAGTCGCGCCGAGCGTGACAATCAACGCTGCGACGAGGATCTCGGTGCGGCTCATGTCGCAGTTTCCCGCGCGGGTCCCGGTGCCTTTTCGAAATGCACCGCCCAGCCCTGGCACAGCATATCAACCTGCTCGGGCTGTGGTGCCGAGGTGCCATAGGCTATCTGTTGCCAGTTCCTGACCAGGTCGCGGAAATATCGCGCGCCCGCTGCGTCGAGCGCAGACATCGCCGTTTTGGTGCAGTCACCTTCGGTATCGCCGGCGTGGATGACCACGCGATAACGATGGATCAATACGCTCAGCGCACCACGGTACAGAAGCGACAGCGCATTGCGAAGTTGGCCCTGGCTGACCAATTGACGGGCGGTGCCCGAGATGTCGTCCGGCAGCGATTCGGGTGCGACATTGAGACCAAACAGGCTGGTTGGCGGCTCGTGACTTTGCCTCGTTCGTGCTCGAGGTTCGGGCAGAAAATCGCGCAGCTTGTATAGCAGCAGTGGAACCAGAACAACGATCGCGATCCACATCAGCGCCTGCGAGATGTCGGAGAGCAACCGGACAAGATTGCGCCAAAACCAGCCTGGTTGTCGGGATTCTCGTTGCGATTGCCGCTCTGGCGAGAGCGAGTGCCAGCGCGTGACCTGCTTGTACTGGTCGAAATCCGGTTCGGCGAGAATGCGCTCGATTTCAGCCCCGGCATCGATGTTATTGGAACCGGATCCATCTGAAACGGCTTGATCAGATGCGGTGTTACCAGAGCCGGTGTTGTCTGAACCGGCCGCGTGGGCGGTGTTCCCGGTGACATCGAATGCGAGAATTGCGCACAACACCAGGGCGGCCACGGCCGTGGCCGCCGAGCGCAGCCGCGCAGCGAGCTGGCGCAAGCGGATTTCCATATCCCACGCTTCGAGTATGGTGCGCCGGTTGAGGTAGAGACTGAAACCGGCGGCGACATAAAACGGCTCGATCAGCGATACGGCAACGGCATAACAGATTGCGTCGGCGAGATTCCATGACGTCAACGCAGCGAAACCGAGTCCGCCGTCACTGACGCTGCCCGAATCCAGCGGGATTTCCCCTCCGGACGGAACCAGCATGTTGCCCAGTGCGAAAAGCGCAAGCATGGCAATGGCCTCGAAATGAAGGCACGCTACGGTCAGCCAGACTGCGTTGTTGCGCATACGCCCGCCAAGCACTGTGCGCCTTTGGCGCGCGGCCTTGCCGGTCTGTTTTTCCAATGCCGATACCGGCAGGACAAATGACCGGGCCCAGTCAAGGCGGCGCAAACTGAGCGAGAGTAACAATCCCGGGCGCACCCAGTCGCGAGCTGCGCGCAAGGTTTCCTTCACGCCGGTTTGCTCGCTGAAGACGAGGCGGCTGAGGGAAAACAACAAGGCCCGGTCGAACAGTGGTTTGAGCCACCACAACAGCAACGCCGCATGAAACTTGTTGGGAAATGCTACCAGTGCAATGGTGGCGCAAGGCACATAGAGCGCAAACCAGACTCCCCATAATGGGCGCCACCACTGACGCGCCATCTGAAAACCGAGGTCGAGCGATTCCCAGCCGCCACGCGGGCGTACGCCGATTGCCACGCGTTCAAGCTCCACGCCGGCGGCCTCCGAATGTGAAATAGCCAAGAACGGCAATCCACAGCGCACTCCCCGCCGCATACTTGATCTGCGGTGAGACCAGTTTAAACGGCGACCAGAAACCTTCGATGAACGCCGCGAGCATGAACATCAGCGCAGCGCCGTACATAATACGGATTGCAGGCCGGGCTGCTTCGATCAGCGCTGCCTTGCGGCTGCGCGTGCCGGGTGCCACCAGTGCGAAACCGAGCTTTAGCCCGGCGGCACCGGAGAGCACGATTGCGCTCAGTTCCATTGCACTGTGTCCGGCAACGAATGGCCAGAACGTGCCGCCCAGTCCGGCGGAGGTGAGATAGCCTGCAATCGCGCCGATGATGGCGCCGTTGAACACCAGGTAAAAAATGCTGCCGAGTCCGAATGCCAGTCCGGTGGCGAACGTCTGGATGCCGATCTTGACGTTATGCCAGATGTAGAAGGCAAACATCATGATGTTGTCATCGGAGTCGCGTTGTCCCAAGCGAGCGTTCTCCGGCTTGTACATCTCTTCATACTGTGAGAGCTGCCCTGGCGACACGAAGTAAAGAACAAAATCCGGATGGAATTGCAGGCTGGCAAGCAGCAACAGCAATGGACCGAAGAACAGCAATGCCGAGGTCAGTACCAGTGAGCGTTCGGCGCGAACGACAGTGGGAAATCCACTGGCAAGGAATGTCATCAATCGGGCGCGCTGACCACCCGCGGGGCCATAGAGTACATGGTGACCACGCAGTACCAGGTGATTCAACCGGTCGACCAGCTCCGGGCTGTACTGACGGTCCCGCGCCAGCGCCATCAGCTGGCAGATATGGCGATAGGCAGCCGGAACGTCACCTGTGCGTAGCGCCGTATCGTCACCACTGTCGTTGCGGCGCCATTTGCGCTTGCCCAGTTCGAGCCATTTCTCGAAGCGCTCGATCTCGTCCTGATAACGTGCTTCGAACGCTGCCTGTTTCACGATCGGCCCGCCAGGTGATTTGCGATGCTAACAACGTGCTGCACGGCTTCCTGTCCGCTCTTGTTTGCTGCCAGCGGTGAGATGATTTCGGCCAGTTCGGCGGCCCGCTCCGGTGTGATGCGTCCGGAGCGTTCGGCAAAGTCGAGCAGCGTGCGTTGTTCGGACAAGGACAACGGCATCAAGGGGGTAATCGGCGCGGCTTGCGGAATTCCGCCAGCAGCGGGTTTTTCATCGCGATAGACCACCAGGGTGTTGGCCGCGAGATCGCCAAGCCGTTTGAAATCGCGGTTGGCAACCATGGCGCAAAAGCCGGTGAAGTACATAAATGGCAGGAAGTCGATTGCGCGCAACAGGTTGCGGGTCAGTGAAGCGGGCCAGCGTACCGGTGTTCCATCGTCATTGAGTACTCGCAGACCCATGGCGCGTTTGCCTGGCGTGGCACCGTTGGCAAGCACCTCGAAGACGACCGGGTACAGCCACTCGAGCGCAAATGCCGTGAGCAGAAGTATCGCCAGCCCGAAGCGCCCGAGCACGGAGACCGCAATCGACACCACGATCATGATGGCGATGCGAACAACCAGGTCCATTGCATAGGCGAAGGCGCGTGGCACCGGGCCTGCGACCCGCAGCGTGATCTCGATGCCTTCCGGCGTTGCGACCCGGCGCGCGGTGTCCAGTACGGCCGGCAAATCAGGTCTCGTAGAAGATATCGCGGTAGCCTGTGTAGAAGGTTGCAAACAGAATCGGCCCCAGGATCAACCACCCGAGGAAGATTGGCAGCGAAGCAGCCAGTGCCAGAAAGAACATGATCAGGCCGTAGACGAGAAAGGCGCCCATGTTTTTCATGCAGCCGGCGAAGCTCGTTTTCATGGACTTGAGCACCGGCATGTCGTTGATCGTGACCAGCGCGTAGCTGAACCACACCGCCATGTAGAGCGGCACGCTCAGGCCCAGCAAGACCAGTGTGGCAATCAGAATGCCGGCGGCGAGCGCCGGATCGCTCGACAGCGGGCTCTCGATGCCCGAGAGCACCAGTGCGGATGCTGCACCGAAGATGGCGGCGATGATCAGGAAGATGGCGACATAGGCCAGTAATGTGACCAGCCCGATCCCGGCAAGTTTGAGGATGTGCTTACGAAAACCAGAGAAAAAATCGCCAAATTCGATTTCACCCCCCCGGTACGCCTTGTCGCAGGTGAGCATGACGCCGCCAAACAATACCGGCATCAGGAAAGTCAGAGCCAGTGAGCCGATTTCCGGGATGGCGCCCACGCCCATCGAGATGACGGCGAACACAATGAACATGCCGATCCACAGTAGCTGCCGTGTTTTGGTCAGGGCGCGCGCCGATTTGATCCATTGCCAGCCACTGCCTGCCGGGCGTTTGCGCCCTTCTGCAATGAATCTGCCCTCCGCCATGTGCTCGGGAAGGTCCGCGACCTGGGTTTTCGGCGCTGCGTATGGGTTGGTCGACATCATTCTCTCCTTCCAATGATTGCGCTCATGTTGCGGACCCCGCAAGGTGCGCTGGCGGCCTGATCAGCGTGCAAGCATCAGGCCATATGCATCTGTATTTAATTGATTCTCGGCTGGCGTGACGGGATCTTCACACGAACAGGCGTCTTTATCATATATCGTTCAGCGCGGTACCGAACCCCGACCGGGGCTGCCGGACGACTCGTGGCAGGGCGGGCTACAGCGGGCCCCGTCGCGGTGGTTTCTACAGCTCTGGTCGATGCAGCAGTGATCGAAGCGGCAGTGGCCGGTTTTGCCAACGGCCGATCTAGAACTTTCCGAACTTCAGATAGGCCTGCTGCGGGTCCATTCCTTCGAGAATGGCAGTGCGCACCTTGTTCTCGGTGCTGACCACTTCTTCTGTGCGGCTAATGGCCTCGCTGGCGAGTGCTGCCGGCAACACCACCACACCATCGCGGTCACCGAGTATGTAATCGCCGCTGGAAATCGTGACTGAGCCAATGGTCACGGGCTCACCGAAGCGATCGGGCACCCAGCGCCCGACAATGTCCGCAGGCGTATTGAAGCTGCAGAACACGGGGAAACCGATTTTCAGGATGAATTCGGTGTCTCGGCAGCCGCCGTCCACCACGTAGCCGCGAACGTGTTTGTAGTGCAGTGTTTCGGCAGACAGTTCGCCCATCAAAGCCACCATGTAGGTGTTGGGCTGGCATACCAGAACCTTTCCGGCTGGCGCTTTGGACAACAGCCCGGTCCATTCCACCAGGGTGTCGTGCGCATCGCGTGACTTGTCTATATGGCCGCTGACGGTGTAGACCTCGCCGGCCAGTTTCCTCGACGGATCCAGTGCCTTGATCTTGCTGGGCAGGACGCAATCGGGATGCCCCATTGCCCGCAGTACGTCATGCACCGCACCGGTATAGAGTGCTTCGAGTCGTCTGGTCAGATCGGTGTCATTGCTCATGCTTGTATCCTCAGGTAATGATTGCGGGCGCGCGGCGCGCGGCGAATATCTGGTCCGCGCCCAGAGCACCAATTACGATAATGCCGCCTGCGAGTGCCGGTGTGCTCGGTTGTTCACCCGCCAGCAACCAGACCAAGGCGGTTCCGAAAACCGTTTCCAGCACCGATACCAGGCCGATTTCCGCGGCACTGAGTGCGCGTGAGGCGATTGTCATCAAGATACAGCCCAGGCCGAGTTGCACCACCCCCATTATCGCAAGCAGTACAAAATCGCGGCCAACCGCCTGGAACGGCAGCGCCAGCGGGGCCGTAACCAATGCCGAGATCACGCCGGCGATCAGGATGGCCGGAATCATGTCCACACTGGCATGCATTTTCCGCAGAATGACGATATTCAGGCCGTAAGCCGCGGGCACGATCGCAGCGACCAAAGCGCCGAACCACCGATCGTGCGACACGGCGCCGAAGAACATCAGGACGATGCCGGTGAACGCGATCGCCATTGACAGCCAGGTGCGCCCTGCGACTTTCTCCCCCAAAAAGGCCCATCCCATCAGCGCGGCGAAAAACGGAGCGATGCTGATCACAATCAGCGTATTGGCGACCGTGGTGGCGGACAGTGCGACGATGAAGCCGACGAACATGACGGTGTACAGCGCACCCGATATCAGGCCGGGGATTCCCACGGCCGCAATTTTTCGCAACGCGCCGCTACCATACTGCTGCCACAACCAGCCGCTGACGAACAGGACCATGAACACCGAGCGCCAGAAAGTGATTTCCCACGCATCATGGAACTGCATGTTGCGCACCAGTAATCCGGCGCTGGACCAGCACACGGTTGCGCCGATCATCAGGAGTAAAGCGCGTCGATGAGCGTGGGCAGTACTGACTGAAGCGGTATTGATTGAACCGGTATTCATCGAACCGGTATTCATCGAAGCGGTTGGGGAAGTCTGACAGCGAGTTTCGAAGCCCATGGCTCGAGCGCGGGCAGGATCGACGAGCGCAACGCAACGCCGTCCCGAAGCTGCTGCTCGCGCTTTCTCAGTCCGGTTTCACCAGGCAGACGGACGCGCTCGACACCTGGTCGTGGTTGTGCGTTCTTGCAAGCGTCGGCGAGCCAGGTCATCTGACGCAGGAACCTGTCACGGCCACCGAATAATTCCGGGTTGAGTACTTGCACGAAAGTTTCGTTGGTCCAGCCTTCGATGGGCTCGGCACGGCCGTGTCCCGACAGCCCCATGGTGAGCGCTTCTACCAGCAAAGCAAGGGCGTAGCCTTTATGGCCATACTCGATTCCACCGATCGGCAGCAGTGCGCCCTGCGGTTGTTCGGTCATGACCGAGGGGTCGTCAGTGGCGTTGCCATTTGCATCGACGAGCCATTTACCCGGGAGTCGAGCACCTTCGGCATTCAGGCGTGCAACCATCCCGTTGGTCGTGATTGACATCGAAACGTCGAGCATGACCGGGTCGCCATTGGTGGGCCAGCCGGCCGCAATCGGGTTTGGAGTGAGTACAGCGGCGCGGCCACCATATGGCGCAACCGTCTGAAGTTCCTGAGCTGACGCGGCGATCAACAGCATCATGCCCTTGTCGGTGGCGCGTTTGAGATAGGCGGCGAGACACGCGATGTGATGTCCGCGTGAAATCGTGATGGTGCAGGTGCCATGTGTTTGCGCGCGTTCGCAGGCCAGATCGACCGCTTTGGCCGTCAGCCACGTGCCCGGTAATCTGTTGCCGTCCCAGGCGAGCGCCGCCGGGAGGTCGGCAACGACTCGCGGTTGACCGCTGGTTGCAAGCTCGCTTTTTTCAATGTCTGCCAGATACAGCGCGAGCAACTGCAGCCCATGAGTGTCATGGCCAAGCAGATCACCTTCGACGAGGATTTCGGCGACTACGCGGGATTTGTCGTGATCCATCCCGGCGGCATCGAGAAGATCGGCCGCGAATTCGCACAGAGTCTGTGCGCTGTAACGTTTTGAACTCATACTTGTTCTGGTAATCAAGTCTTGTGTCGAGCGGGATTCGAACAAACTGATTTCCGGTCCGTATCATCGGCCGGAATCAGGATGGGTTTGGTCGGGATTGCCAATCACCTCAGCAGAAACGGAATCAAACCACTTTCACTGCGGTCGCGCTGCCTTCCGCTTGATTGACGAACCGGGCGGTTGACGCGACCACCCGGCATCGGCGATGCATGTCACATCATGATGATCTGCCGCACGGTGTGACCTGATGCCAGCTTGTCAAAGCCTTCGTTGATCTGATCAAGGCTGATGTGATCACTCATCAGTTTGTTAACCGGCAGCATGCCCTTACGGTACAGGTCGACATACCGCGGTATGTCCCGCGTCGGCACGCACGATCCGACATAACTGCCCTTGACCGTTCGTTCCTCGGCGGTGAGGTTGACGTGCTGCAATGGCCAGCGCGCGTCCGGATGTGGCAGACCGGCCGTCACGGTAGTGCCACCTCGGCGCGTGATGCGGTAGGCAAGTTCCATGGCCTGGACGGAGCCAGCCATCTCGAAACCGAAGTTGACGCCACCGGCGGTGAGGTCTTTCACCTTCTCGATGGCTTTCTCGTCCTTTGCGTTGACGACATCGGTGGCACCGAGCTGTTTGGCCAGTTCGAGCTTGTCGTCATGCACGTCGATCGCGATGACCTGCGATGCACCACCGACTTTTGCGCCGATCAGCGCATTCAGTCCGACGCCACCGAGTCCGACAACGGCGACGGTGGCGCCCGGAAATACCTGCGCCGTGTTCAGCGCCGCGCCAACACCGGTGAGCACGGCACAGCCAAACAGGGCGCCTTCGTCAAACGGCAACTGGTCGTCGATCTTTACCAGTGAGCCGCGATTGACCACGCAATATTCGGCAAAGGCGGAAACGCCGACATGGTGATACACGGGCTGGTTGTTCTGGCTCAGCCTGATGGCGCCACCGAGCAGCGTGCCGGCGCCATTGGATTGCTGGCCCGGTTCGCAGCGCCCCGGGTGGCCTTCACGGCAGGCGAGGCACTCGCCACAGCTGGGTGCGAACACCAGCGCTACGTGATCACCGGGTTTGACGTCAGTAATGCCCGGGCCGCACTCGATGATCACGCCGGCTGCCTCGTGACCGAGCACCATCGGCATCTGCCGCGGCCGGTCGCCATTGACGGTTGAAAGATCCGAGTGGCACAGACTTGCGGCCTTGATTTGCACTAGTACTTCACGCTCGCCCGGCGGTGCGAGCTCGACTTCTTCGATTTTCATCGGTTGCGATTGGGCATAGGGTTGTTCCAATCCCATTTCCCTGATGACTGCGGCTTTAATCTTCATGTTCGTCCTTGGGTATTACTACTGAATCAGAAATTATCAAAGACCAATTCTTGTCCGTATTTCCTCTGTGGTCTCCGCGCCCTTTGCATTGAGAGTTTTAATAGGTCGTTCTGCCGCCTGATGCATCGAACACTGCGGCGGTACTGAATGAACAGTCTTCGGTGCACAGCCACGCAATCAAGGCGGCGAGTTCTTCGGGCTCACCCAGACGTCCCATCGGAATCTTCGATTTCATGTAATCGATGTGTGCTTGTGAAACCTGCTCGAGGATCGGTGTCTTCACCGTGGTCGGCGTAACTGCATTGACCAGCACACCGGCCGTCGCGAGTTCCTTGCCCAGTGATCTGGTGAGTGCGATGACACCGGCCTTGGCCGCTGAATAGGCTGAAGCTGTCGGATTGCCTTCCTTGCCGGCCACCGAAGAGATATTGACGATGCGGCCGTAGCCGTTTTCCTTCATCTGCGGGCTCACCGTGCGGCAGGTGTAGAAGGTGCCGTTGAGGTTGATGTCGACCACGCGCCGCCATTCCTCGGCCGGGTATTCCCAGACATTGGCGTTGACGCCGGCAACGCCGGCGGAGTTGACCAGTGCGTCGACCTTCCCGAATGCCGCCAGCGTCGACTTGTATGCCGCCTCCACCTGATCGAGTTTCGACACGTCGACTTTGCAGGTGTGGATCTTGACGCCCTTGATGCTGGCGGCGATGTCGGCCATGGCTTTCTCGTTCATGTCCCAGATCGCGACATTCGCACCGGATTCGGCCATACGTCTGATGGTTGCTTCACCGATTCCGGACGCGCCACCGGTCACAATGGCACTGCGGCCCTGCATATCGAGCTTGTTCATTTCCTGGTACTCCCCCTCTTGTTGTATTGCGGCCCGGGCCTGGACAGGCAGGTGGTCATGAGCTCGCGGAAAAACAGAATACTAAAGGAGACGAAAGCCCCAGGCCACGGCCCGGTGGGCTGACCCGCTCCGGGAGTGTGATTCGGCAGCGATCGAAGGGGCAAGCCGGCGCCATGAGCGATATACTTGGAGCATCTGTGCGGGAGCAACGGCACGAACCGGAAATGCCCCGCGCCGGACGGACCTGGAGGGCAGGAAGCTTATGAATTCAAAACTGAAAGCCGCGATTATCGGATCCGGCAATATCGGCACCGATCTCATGATCAAGATCATGAGAAATGCGAAAAATATCGAAATGGGTGCGATGGTCGGTATCGATCCCGACTCGGATGGGCTGTCGCGGGCCAAGCGCCTTGGCGTTGCCACCACCGCGGAAGGTGTCGAGGGCCTGGTGAAAATGCCCGGCTTCAAGGATATCGATATGGTTTTCGATGCCACCTCGGCCCGCGCTCACATCGCCAATGACAAGCGCCTGCGCGAAGCCAAACCGGGCATCAAGGTCGTCGACCTGACGCCGGCGGCGATTGGTCCGTACTGTGTGCCGGTGGTGAATCTGGAAGAACACCTCGACGCCGACAACGTGAATATGGTGACCTGCGGCGGGCAGGCAACGATCCCGATGGTGGCTGCCGTGGCCAGCGTTGCGAAAGTGCATTACGCCGAGATTGTGGCCTCGATCGCGAGCAAGTCCGCCGGACCGGGCACGCGCGCCAATATCGATGAATTCACCGAGACCACCTCGAAGGCAATTGAAGTCATCGGCGGCGCAACCAAGGGCAAGGCCATCATCATTCTCAATCCCGCAGAACCGCCACTGCTCATGCGCGATACCGTCTATGTGCTCTCCGATCTCGTTGACAAGGCCAAGGTCGAGGCTGCCATCGAGAAAATGGTGTCGGCGGTCAACAGTTATGTGCCCGGCTACCGGCTCAAGCAGCGCGTGCAGTTCGAAACTTTCGACGAGAAAAATCCGTTGAACATTTCCGGTGTTGGCAAGATGTCCGGCCTGAAAACTTCAGTCTTCCTGCAAGTCGAAGGCGCGGCGCATTATCTGCCGGCCTACGCCGGTAACTTGGACATCATGACTTCTGCTGCTTTGGCAACTGGTGAAAAACTGGCCGAGCGCATGCTCGCCGCAGCAGCGGTTGAAGCGGCCTGACGGAGGGACGGCTAATGGACAAGAAAATTTATATTTCCGATGTGACATTGCGCGATGGCTCGCACGCGATCCGTCATCAGTACGGCGTCGATCACGTAAAGGCAATCGCACGTGCACTGGACAAGGCCCGGGTCGACTCTATCGAGGTTGCTCACGGTGACGGGCTGCAGGGCTCGTCATTCAACTACGGATTCGGACGTCATACCGATCTTGAATGGATCGAGGCGTGTGCAGGTGAACTGAGTCACGCCAAGGTTGCGACCTTGCTCATCCCCGGCATCGGCACTGTCCACGATTTGCGCACGGCTTACGATGCCGGCGCCAGGGTGGTGCGGGTGGCGACCCATTGCACAGAGGCCGACATTTCGAAACAGCACCTGGAATATGCGCGTGAGATCGGCATGGAACCGGTCGGCTTCCTGATGATGAGCCACATGAATACGCCGCAGGGACTGGCCGAGCAGGCCAAGCTGATGGAAAGCTATGGCGCGGTTTGCGTATACGTTGTGGATTCCGGCGGCGCGTTGAACATGAACGATGTGCGTGATCGCTTCCGCGCTTTCAAGGACGTGCTCAAGCCGGAAACCCAGACCGGCATGCATGCGCACCACAATCTCAGCCTTGGTGTCGCCAATTCGATTGTTGCGGTCGAGGAAGGTTGCGATCGTGTCGATGCCAGCCTTGCCGGCATGGGTGCGGGTGCGGGCAATGCGCCGCTGGAAGTGTTCATCGCAGCGGCGGATCGCATGGGCTGGAATCACGGCTGTGACCTGTACACGCTGCTCGATGCGGCCGATGACATCGTGCGTCCGTTGCAGGACCGGCCGGTGCGGGTGGATCGCGAAACCCTGGCTTTGGGTTATGCCGGGGTGTACTCGAGCTTCCTGCGCCACGCCGAGAACGCGGCGAAGCAATACAACCTGAAGACCATTGACATCCTGGTGGAACTCGGACGGC
>JASFUE010000043.1:0-15305 GCA_050050435.1 Burkholderiales bacterium
GGTCAATGACTGGCCGTTTGTGTTGTAGAGGAGGAGAAGCATGCGAATGATTCCAAGACTCAAGGCGCTGTTACTGGGCCTCGCCGCGGCAGGCTCACTGTTGGCAATTCCTGCCACCTATGCTGCCGAGCAGTTCATCCCTTTGCTGGTTTACCGCAGTGGGCCTTATGCGCCTAACGGGATTCCGTTCGCCAACGGGTTTGTGGATTATCTGAATCTCGTCAATGCGCGCGATGGCGGCGTCAATGGCGTCACCATCACTTACGAAGAATGCGAAACGGGATACGCTACTGACCGGGGCGTCGAGTGCTACGAACGGCTCAAGGGCAAGGGCCCGACCGGGGCGACGGTGGTCAACCCACTTTCGACGGGCATTACCTTCGCGCTGACGGAGAAAGTACCTGACGACAAGATTCCGCTGGTTACCATGGGGTACGGCCGCTCGGAATCGCGCGACGGCAGCGTGTTCCCGTGGAACTTCCCGCTGCTCGGGACCTACTGGACGGCGGCAGACATTCTGGTGCAGCACGTCGGCAACCTCAGCGGCGGACTGAACAAGCTCAAGGGCAAGACGATCGCGCTGGTTTATCACGACTCGCCCTATGGCAAGGAACCGATTCCGCTGCTGGAAAAGCGCGCAAAGATGCACGGCTTCAAACTGATTCTGATTCCGGTAACGCACCCCGGCGTGGAGCAGAAAGCAGCGTGGTTGCAGGTTCGTCAGAATCGCCCCGATTATGTGTTCCTGTGGGGATGGGGCGTGATGAACTCGACCGCAATCAAGGAGGCGGCCGCGGTAAGGTATCCGCGCGACCAGATATACGGCGTGTGGTGGTCGGGTGCGGAACCCGATGTGTTGCCGGCCGGAGCAGATGCCAAAGGGTATAACTCCATTACGCTGCAGCACTCATCGGGAAAACTCGCTCTGCACGATGACGTCATCAAATACGTTTACGACAAGGGTAATGGCGCCGGACCCAAGGAAAACGTGGGTGATGTGCTCTACAACCGCGGCCTGATCAATGCCGTGCTGGTGGTCGAGGCAATCCGCACCGCCCAGGCCAAATACGGCAAGAAGTCGATCACCGGCGAGCAGATGCGCTGGGGTATCGAGAACCTGGACATCAGCGCCGCGCGCATCAAGGAAATCGGCCTCGAGGGCATGATGCAGCCGCTCAAGGTCTCCTGTAAGGACCACGAGGGCGTACGCCGTGCACGCATCCACCAGTGGACCGGCAGCGACTGGAAGTTCGTTTCCGACTGGATCGAAGGCGATGATGCGGTGCTCTATCCGATGGTTGAGCAAGCGGCCGCCAATTACGCCAAGGACAAAGGCATCAAGCCGGTGCCTTGCAAGTAGTAAAACGCGTTCACGGTGATAGCGGGCGATGCGCATATGCCTCGCCCGCTGCATCAACCTCGCCCGGATAACAGCTTTTGACTGAATCGCACAGATCATGACCACCAGCGAGCCAGGCCGCATCATTCTCTCGGTGAAGAACGTCGAGGTCATCTACGACCACGTCATCCTCGTGCTCAAGGGCGTGTCTCTGGATGTGCCCGAGGGCAGCATCGTCGCGCTGCTCGGCGCCAATGGGGCTGGCAAATCAACCACCCTCAAGGCGATTTCGAATCTTCTCGGCGCCGAACGCGGCGAGGTCACCAAGGGATCGATTCTCCTCGGAGATGAGCGCATCGACCAGCTCAATCCGTCATTGGTGGTCAAGCGCGGTGTGGTGCAGGTGATGGAAGGCCGCCATTGCTTTGCGCACCTGACGGTGGAAGAGAATCTGCTCACCGGAGCATTTACCCGCGGCGGCGCGCGCGCGGAAATTGCCGAAGACCTCGAGAAAGTCTACTCCTACTTTCCGCGGCTCAAGCAGCGCCGTTCCAGCCTTGCCGGCTATACCTCCGGTGGAGAACAGCAAATGACTGCTGTGGGCCGGGCATTGATGGCTCGCCCGCGCATGATTTTGCTCGACGAACCGTCAATGGGACTGGCGCCACAGATCGTAGAGGAGATTTTCGAGATCGTCGAAAACCTCAACCGCAACGAGAAAGTCAGTTTTCTGCTGGCCGAGCAAAATACCAGCGTCGCTCTGCGCCACGCCAACTATGGGTACATTCTCGAAAACGGCCGTGTCGTGATGGATGGCCCGTCGGCCGATCTCGCCAACAACGAAGACGTCAAGGAATTTTATCTGGGGATTTCAACAGCGGGGCGCAAGAGTTTTCGCGATTCGAAGCATTATCGCCGCCGCAAGCGCTGGCTGGCGTGACTCTGCCTCGCTGATCACGGCCCGGCTTCCGGCCAGCACCCAAGCGCGACGAAGCGTTCACCCGAGCATTGTCTTTTGGAAACCCTTTCGCACGTTTGCTACCTTCAGGCACTGATCTGACATGACCGACTTCTACGACGACCTGGAAACACGCAGCACCGAGCAACGCAACGAAGCCTTGTTCGGAGCATTACCTGCGCACATTGAACACGCCAGGCAAAACACCGGTTACTTTGCATCGCTGTTGCGCGAGGTCGATACGGCATCAATTCGCGACCGCGCATCGCTGGCCCGCATTCCGGTTACACGCAAGTCCGACCTGATCGCCTTGCAGAAGAAAGATCCTCCGTTTGGCGGCATGACGGCGGTTGCCAACGGCAAGCTCGGGCGGATTTTTACCTCGCCCGGGCCGATCTATGACCCGCAGGGCGCAACAGGCGATTTCTGGCGCTTCGGGCGCGCGTTATGGGCTGCCGGATTTCGCCCGGGTGAAGTCGTCCACAACACCTTCTCCTATCACTTCACGCCTGCCGGTTTCATGATGGACCTCGCCGCGCGGGCGCTCGGTTGCGCAGTGTTTCCGGCCGGTGTTGGACAAACGGAAATGCAGGTACAGACAATTGCAGACCTGAAGCCCGAAGGCTATTCCGGCACGCCTTCATTCCTGCGTATCATTCTGGAGAAAGCCGACGAGACTGGTGCCGACGTATCGAGCCTGAGGAAGGCGCTGGTATCCGGCGAAGCATTGCTGCCGGCGGTACGTGAAGCGCTCGTCGCACGTGGCATTCAGGTACGCCAGTGCTACGGCACGGCAGATCTCGGCCTGATTGCCTACGAGTCCGAACCAAATGCTGGCCTGATCGTCGATGAAGGCGTGATTGTCGAGATCGTACGCCCGGGGAGCAACGATCCGGTTGCCGAGGGCGAGGTCGGTGAGGTCGTTGTCACCAATCTGGCCCCCGAGTATCCACTGATCCGGTTTGGTACGGGCGATCTGTCGGCCGCGCTCGCCGGACAAAGCCCGTGCGGGCGAACCAATATGCGCATCAAGGGATGGATGGGCCGGGCCGACCAGACAGCCAAGGTCAAAGGTATGTTCGTTCACCCGGGGCAGATTGACCAGGTAACCAAGCGGCATGAGGAAATTACCCGCTCGCGACTGGTTATCGAGCACGACGATCAGAGCAACGACCGCATGACCCTGCAATGCGAGGTGGCATCGGGTTCCGTTGCACTGAAGTCGGCCATCGCCGACAGCATCAGGGAAATCACCAAATTGCGTGGCGAAGTGCATTTCGTGGACGCCGGCTCGCTGCCCAATGACGGCAAGGTGATCGACGACAGGCGCAAGTTTGACTAGCGTTTGCCCGACTCGCGCAGAGTTTTGTCAGCGCTTACTACCTGCAGCGCCTTCAGGATAATTGGCCTGCCATAGGGCTGGCGGCATCTGTCGAAAGGCTCGCCGGCGCTGCCGGGCCCGGTCCTTCACTTGTGCAGGTGCTTCTGCTGATAGAGACGGTTGCCTGAATTCGCACCGCTCGCCCCGCTTTCTGCAATAAACTGTCCACTTGGTGCAGTAGGGGAAAACAACAGACCATGCAAAAAAAATCGATCAGCAAATACCCTGTTCCCGAGCTGGCGGATCTGCCGGAAGACATTCGGGAAACAATGCTTGCAGTGCAGGAGAAAGCCGGATTCATTCCCAATGTTTTTATTACGCTGGCACACAGGCCGGACGAGTTTCGCGCATTCTTCGCTTATCACGACGCGTTGATGTTGCGCGACTCCGGGCTGACCAAGGCCGAGCGCGAAATGATTGTGGTGGCCACCAGTGGCGCCAATCGCTGCCTGTACTGCGTCGTCGCGCATGGCGCGATTCTGCGAATCTACGCGAAGAACCCGCAGATTGCCGACCAGGTCGCGACGCATCATCCCAATGCCGACATTACTGACCGGCAGAAAGCGATGCTGGATTTCGCAGTAAAGCTGGCGCGCACGCCGGAAGCGATGACCGGTGAGGACTATCAACGCCTGCGCGATCATGGCTTCACTGAAGAAGACATCTGGGACATCGGCGGCATCACGGCATTTTTCGCGCTGTCCAATCGCATGGCGCATCTGATCGAGATGCGGCCAAACGATGAGTTCTTCCTGCTCGGGCGCGTTCCGCCGCAAAAGAAAGACTGAGAGCGCATGCTGGCCAGCCACTTTCAGATTCACATGACATTTGATTATGGTCGTGCCTGGAATCTTACTTATGCCTCCGGGCGGTGAAATCCCCTTCAATAACACGCATTTACAACTTCGCAGTGCTATAATTTTTCTTATTATGGCAACGCGTTACCAACGCGTGCGCCAACACAAACCTTAACAAAGGCTACAAGCAATGGCTGCGCTACCGGACGACGATCCTCAGGAAACGAGGGAATGGCTGGAAGCGCTCGACGGCGTCCTCAAGCACGAGGGCACGGAGCGAGCGCATTTCATTCTCGAACAACTTATCGAAAAGGCGCGCCGTTCCGGCGCTTATCTGCCTTACAGCGCCAATACCGCGTACCTCAATACCATCCCGCCGGGCAAGGAAGAGAAATCGCCGGGCAATCACGAACTCGAACATCACATTCGATCCTATGTGCGCTGGAACGCTGCTGCCATGGTGTTGCGCGCCAACCGCGACACCAACGTCGGCGGGCATATTGCCAGTTTCGCCTCAGCGGCGACCCTGTACGACGTTGGCTATAACCACTTCTGGCACGCGCCATCGGAAAATCACGGCGGCGACCTGGTTTTCGTACAAGGCCATTCGGCGCCTGGTGTTTATGCCCGCGCCTTCATGCTCGGCCGCTTGACCGAGGAGCAACTGGACAACTTCCGCCAGGAAGTCGACGGCAACGGCCTGTCGTCCTATCCGCATCCGTGGCTGATGCCTGACTTCTGGCAGTTCCCGACTGTGTCGATGGGCCTGGGGCCGATCATGGCTATCTACCAGGCGCGTTTCATGAAGTACCTGCAAGATCGTGGTATTGCCAACACCGAAGGCCGCAAGGTGTGGTGTTTCCTCGGTGACGGTGAAACGGACGAACCGGAATCGTTGGGTGCAATCGGAATCGCGTCAAATGAACGACTCGACAACCTGATCTTCGTCGTGAATTGTAATTTGCAGCGGCTGGACGGGCCGGTTCGCGGCAACGGCAAGATCATCCAGGAGCTGGAAGCCGATTTCCGGGGAGCAGGATGGAACGTCATCAAGCTGGTGTGGGGGTCGTACTGGGATCCACTGATCGCCCGTGACACCGACGGGATGCTGCTCAAGCTCATGGAAGAAACGGTTGACGGCGAATACCAGACGGTCAAGTCGAAAGACGGCGCCTATGTGCGCGAACACTTCTTCGGCAAATATCCGGAGACGCGCGAGATGGTGTCTAACATGTCGGATGACGACGTGTGGCGGCTCAATCGCGGCGGCCACGATCCGCACAAGATTTACGCAGCCTACGCAGCGGCAACCAAGCACACCGGTCAGCCGACCGTCATCCTCGCCAAAACCATCAAGGGGTACGGCATGGGCCACGCGGGTGAAGCGCAAAACATCACCCACCAGCAGAAGAAAATGGGCACGACCTCGCTCAAGGAATTCCGCGACCGCTTCAACATCCCGGTGCCGGACGACAAGCTCGACGACATTCCATACGTCAATTTCGAGGAAGGCTCGCCTGAACTGAAATACATGCACGAGCGGCGTGAAGCGCTCGGCGGCTACGTGCCGACACGGCGGCGCAACGGTGATGTTTTGCAAACGCCGCCGCTGTCTGCCTTCGACGCGCTGCTGAAAGATACCGGCGAGCGCGAGATTTCAACAACGATGGCGTTCGTACGCATCCTCGGCACACTGGTCAGGGACAAGAACATCGGCAAGCGCGTGGTGCCGATCGTGCCGGACGAGTCGCGCACCTTCGGCATGGAAGGCATGTTCCGCCAATTGGGCATCTGGTCCTCGGTCGGCCAGCTCTACACGCCGCAGGATGCCGACCAGTTGATGTTCTACAAGGAGGACAAGCACGGGCAGATTCTGCAGGAGGGCATCAACGAAGCCGGCGCAATGTCCTCGTGGATCGCCGCTGCGACTTCGTACTCGACGCACGGCGCATCGATGATTCCGTTCTACATCTATTACTCGATGTTCGGCTTCCAGCGTATCGGCGATCTCGCCTGGGCAGCGGGCGACCAACGCGCGCGCGGCTTCCTGCTCGGCGGAACCGCGGGGCGCACGACGCTCAATGGCGAGGGGCTGCAGCATGAGGACGGGCACAGCCACCTCGTTTCCTCGACCATTCCCAACTGCATCTCCTACGACCCGACATTTGCCTTCGAAGTCGCCGTGATCATTCAACACGGTCTGAAGCGCATGTACGCAGACCAGGAGGATGTTTTCTATTACATCACCCTGATGAACGAAAACTACGCGCATCCGGCAATGCCCGAGGGCGTGGAAGAAGGCATCATCAAGGGCATGTACCGGTTGTCGGAAAGCGCGCTTGCCGCAAAGAAAGGCAGCAAGAAACCGCCGCAGGTGCAGCTGCTGGGCAGCGGCACGATACTGCGCGAAGTTATAGCCGCACAGAAAATGCTGGAAGAGGATTTCGGCGTGGCCGCCGACGTGTGGAGTTGCCCCAGCTTCACCGAACTGCGCCGTGAAGGCCTCGCTGCAATGCGCTGGAACATGCTGCACCCGGAGGAAAAACCGCGCGAACCCTATGTAAGCCAGTGCCTCGATCGTGCTACCGGGCCGGTGGTTGCGGCAACCGATTACATGAAACTCTTCGCCGACCAGGTCCGGCCCTTCATTCACAAACAGTATGTTGTGCTCGGCACAGACGGCTTCGGACGCTCCGATACGCGGGCGAAGTTGCGGGCGTTTTTCGAAGTCGACCGCCGCAACGTCACGGTGGCGGCACTGAAAGCGCTTGCCGACGAAGGAACCATTCCCGCCAGCAAAGTCAGCGAAGCGATAAGCAAATATGGTCTGGACCCGGAGAAACCCGAACCGACTTCTGTTTGACAGGTTTTCCGGCATCCACGCCCGAAAGCGCACAATAACGATAGAGCAGAATTTCCAAGGAAACAGAAATGGCTAGCCTCAAAGACGTACTGGTACCCGACATCGGCGATTTCAAGGATGTTCCCGTCATCGAGGTACTCGTCAAACCCGGTGACGTAGTCAACCCGGAAGACTCTCTGATCACGCTGGAATCGGACAAGGCAACGATGGAAGTGCCGGCACCGTTCGGCGGCACCATCAAGGAAATGAAGGTCAAGGTTGGCGATTCGGTCTCCGAAGGCGCGGTCATTCTGACAATCGAACCGTCCGGCGCGGCACCGGAAGAGAAACCGGCGGAAGCAAAAGCCGAGCAGCAAAAACCGGCAGAACCGAAGCCGGCACCGGCGCCAAGCCAGTCCGCACCGCCACCACCGGCAGCGCCCGCGGTAGCCCCTGCTGCAGCCGCCGCCGCGCCCGCAGCAGATCGCAAGATCGACGAGGCCAGCTTTGCCTCCGCCCACGCCAGTCCGGGCGTGCGCCGGTTTGCGCGCGAGCTCGGCGTTGACCTCGGACAGGTCAAGGGCAGCGGCCCGAAGGGCCGGGTACTCAAGGAAGACGTCCAGTCGTTTGTCAAAGGCGTCATGGCCGGTGGCGCTGTGTCAGCTGCGCCTGCTGCTGGTGGAGCTGGCCTGGCGCTGGGATTGCCGGCATGGCCAGTTGTGGATTTCGCCAAGTTCGGTCCGGTCGAGACGCAACCGATGTCGCGCATCAAGAAAATTTCCGGCCCGTATCTGCACCGCAACTGGGTGCACATTCCGCACATCACCCAACAGGACGAAGCGGATGTGACCGGGCTCGAGGAATTCCGCAAGTCGATGTCGAAGGAAGCGGAAAAAGCGCAGGTCAAACTGACGCCGCTGGTGTTCATCATGAAAGCAGTGGTGGCCGCTCTGAAGAAGTTTCCCGAATTCAACTCATCGCTCGCACCGGCTGGCGATTCACTGATTATCAAGCGCTACTATCACATCGGTGTCGCGGTCGACACGCCGGGCGGCCTGGTCGTCCCCGTGGTTCGCGACGTGGACCAGAAGGGCGTAATGCAGCTCGCCGCCGAGTTGGGGCCATTGAGTGCCAAGGCCCGTGACGGCAAGCTCGCACCGACCGATATGCAAGGCGGGACGTTCTCGATCTCGAGTCTGGGCGGTATCGGTGGTGGCCACTTCACACCCATTGTGAATGCGCCGGAGGTGGCGATCCTTGGCGTGTCGCGCTCGGTGATGAAACCCGTCTGGGATGGCAAGGCATTTCAGCCTCGACTGATGATGCCGCTATCGCTTTCATATGATCACAGGGTCATCGATGGTGCCGAAGGCGCGCGTTTCATTACCTATTTGACCGGTGTGCTGAGCGACTTGCGTAGAGTTCTGCTGTGACGAGCGTCAGCGCGCACAACGGCAATTGCGCCAGCGCCGGAGCGGACAATAAGCGCGCCCGGTTCGGCGTGCGCAGTTTACAGATTCGGATACGGCCGCTCGATTGATCGCTTCCTCCGCAATCGGCCTCTTCGGGGGCACGTTCGATCCGATTCATTTTGCGCATTTGCGTCTGGCCGAGGAAATTGCCGAAACCTTCGCCCTGCGACAGGTTCGCCTCGTTCCGGCCTGCGTGCCGCCACATCGTGATCAACCCGAAGCCTCGCCGGAACATCGTCTGGAAATGGTGCGCCTGGCCATTGCCGGCAACCCGAAACTGACTGTGGATGCGCGCGAACTCGATCGCAGCGGCACGAGCTATACCATCGATACCCTGAGCGAAATTCGCGCGGAGCTGGAACGGCAACAGCCGCTGTGCCTGTTAATGGGTGCCGACGCATTTGTCGCGCTGGCCACCTGGCATCGCTGGGCAGAATTATTCGATTTCGCTCATGTCATTGTCGCCAGGCGCCCCGGATTTCCGCTGGAAAAACTGGCATCGTCGCTGCCCGGGCCGCTGCGAGAGCAATACGTCGAACGGCTGGAGCAGGAACCGACCGCGCTGATGAGTGCACCGGCTGGCAAGGTCTTTACGCACGAATTAACCGCTATGGATGTGTCGGCGACAGCATTGCGCAGTCTGATCCACCGCGACGCCAGTCTACGCTACCTCCTGCCCGAGTCCGTAATCGCGTATATTCAGAAGCACCACCTTTACAGGGAGCCAGATGCAAACTGAAGCAATTTGCAGCGCTGCTGTAGAAGCACTCGAAGATATCAAGGCAGAGGACATCGTCGTGCTCGACGTACGCAAGATGAGTTCGCTGTTCGATTACATTATCGTGGCGAGCGCCGAGTCGGCCCGCCAGACTCGCGCCCTCGTGAGCAACCTGCAGGACCGCATCAAGCCCGCGGGCGGGCGCATTCTCGGCGTCGAGGGCGAGGATGCCGGCGAGTGGGTTCTGGTCGATCTGGGTGACGTCATCGTCCATGTCATGCAGCCGGCGATCCGCAGTTATTACAATCTGGAAGAGCTCTGGGGTGGCGAAGCACCGAAATCGAAGTCCATACACCAGGCTCACGGAGGGCGATGAACGCCGCTGATCGCCCGCCCGGTGCCGGATTTGAATCATATCGCCCGTGAAGCTGCACATCGTCTCGGTCGGAAACAAACCGCCTGCCTGGGTTGCCAGTGGATTTCGCGAATACGTTCAGCGCATGCCGCGCGAGTTGCCGGTCGTGCTCACGGAAATCCGGCCGGCCGTGCGCAAGGGTAACAATGCCGCTCTGGTTGCCCGCGCCCGCAGCACCGAAGGCGAGCGGATTCTTGCTGCCATCCCGCCTGCCAGTGTAAAAGTAGCACTGGACGAACGCGGCAAGGAAATGTCCACGGTGGATCTTGCCGGCCGTCTCGAGGTTTGGATGGCGGAGGGTCGCGACGTTTGCTTCGTAATCGGCGGAGCGGATGGACTCGATGAGGGGATCAGAAACGAGGCAGATCTGGTGTTCTCGCTCTCCAGGCTAACGATGCCGCATGCACTGGTGCGCGTCGTGCTTGCCGAACAGCTTTACCGGGCGATGTCGATCATACGCAATCATCCTTATCACCGGGAATAAGACAACAGTGAGCAATCTGGAAAGCGGGGACTAAGTGGCCTTTCTCGACAAACACATCTATCTTGCTTCGCGCAGCGCACGGCGCAGGGACATTCTCAAGCAGATGGGCGTGAGCTTCGAAATGCTGCTGCTTCGCGAGGGGCCCGGACGAGAGGCGGATTTTGTGGAAACGGTAAGCCCCGGAGAGCCTCCTGCCGAGTACGCCAACCGAATTGCCCGGCTCAAGGCCGACGCTGGCTGGACGCGACTGGAGCAGCGCCGGTTGCTGCGATATCCGGTACTCGCCGCCGATACCACAGTGGCAATTGGCGACGACATCCTGGGCAAGCCTGCGGACCGTGAGGACGCTGTAGCCATGCTCAAGCGCCTGTCCGGTGCCACGCATTATGTCCATTCGGCAGTGGCCGTGAAGTATGGCGATCGATTCGAGCAGGTACTGTCCACGACCGAAGTCTGCATGCGTGAAATCGACGATGACGAGATCCGCCGTTACGTGGCAACCGGTGAACCGTTCGACAAGGCTGGCGCCTACGGCATACAGGGGCGCGCCAGCATTTTCATTGAGCGTATCTCCGGCAGCTATAGCGGCGTGGTCGGATTACCCATTTTCGAGACTGCCCGTCTGCTCGCCTCCTTCGGCTTGCGCACCACGTGAAAGGCGAGATCCTCATCAATGTGACGCCGCAGGAAACGCGCGTCGCGGTTTTGCAGCAAGGCGTGGTGCAGGAACTGCACGTTGAGCGTGAATCGAGCCGGGGTCTGGTCGGAAACATTTATCTCGGGCAAGTCAGCCGCGTGTTGCCGGGCATGCAATCGGCATTCGTGCAAATCGGTCTCGATCGCGCCGCTTTCCTTCATGTAGCGGATCTTTGGGGGCACCGGCAAAACCCGGATGAAGCCAAACCGATCGAGAAAACCCTGCATGAAGGACAGAAGCTGTTGGTGCAGGTCATCAAGGATCCGATCGGCACCAAGGGCGCACGCCTGTCTACGCAGATCAGCATCGCCGGCAGGCTGCTGGTCTACCTGCCGCAGGAAACACATATCGGCATTTCCCAGCGCATCGGTGACGAAGCGGAGCGCACCAACCTGCGCGAGAAACTGCTGGAGTTACTGCAGGACAGCGAGGACCGCGGTTACATCATCCGCACCATGGCAGAGACGGCCAGCGATGATGAACTCGCCGGCGATATCGATTACCTGCGGAAACTGTGGAGCAGCATTCAGGAACAGGCCTCGAGCGCACAGGCACCCGCGCTGTTGTATCAGGATCTGAATCTGAGCTTGCGTGTGCTGCGCGATTTCATCAATGATGAGTTCGATCGAACCCTGGTCGATTCACGCGAAACGTTCCAGAAGATGCAAGTGTTCGCGACCAACTATATCCAGCGCTTTGCCGACCGGGTGAACCACTATGCAAGTGACCGGCCGCTTTTTGAACTCTATGGTGTCGAGGAAGAGATCGAGCGCGCCCTTGCCCGTCGCGTGTCACTGAAGTCCGGCGGCTACCTGATCATGGATCAGACCGAGGCACTGACCACCGTGGACGTCAATACCGGCGGCTTCGTCGGCGTACGTAATTTCGATGACACGATATTCAAGACAAACCTGGAAGCAGCACAGGTGATCGCGCGCCAGCTTCGGCTGCGCAACCTCGGCGGCATCATCATCGTCGATTTCATCGACATGGATACCGAAGTACACCAGGAAGCGGTGCTGGCTGAGTTCAAGAAAGCGCTTGCCCTGGATCGCACCCGGGTGACGGTGAGCGGTTTCAGCCAGCTCGGGCTGGTTGAAATGACGCGCAAGAGAACACGGGAGTCGCTTGCGCATATCCTCTGCGAGCCCTGCCCTGTTTGTCATGGCAGAGGCGAGATCAAGACGGCGCAAACCGTGTGTTACCAGATTCTTCGGGAGTTGCTGCGCGAATCGCGTCAGTTCGCAGCGCAGGAGTTTCGTATCCTTGCATCGCAGAAAGTCATCGACATGTTTCTCGACGAAGAGTCACAGAGCCTGGCGATGCTCGAGGAATTCATCGGCAAACCGATTTCCCTGCAGGTTGAATCGGTCTACACGCAGGAACAGTACGACATTATTCTGATCTGATTGCGGGTCCGGGCCGTGGACAACGGCGCGGCTCGTTCAGGCTACGCAATCATCAGGCAGCAACTGCATTGTCGCTCGGCACACCCTCGTCGGGCGCATCTGCATTGAGAGTGTCGCGAATGCGCGTCAGATCCTTGATCTGGTTGTCGAGTTGCTGTTGCTGCTTCTTCAGGTACTGCACCCGCTCTTGCAGCGAGTTAACATCCCCGGCAATCTTGCGCAGGCTTTCGACGCGATGTTCGAGCAGTCGCTGATGTTCGCGCAACTGCATGGACAACGGCGTGAGCGCACCCTTGAGCCAGCCTTCCAGCTCTGAACGCACATCGACGAACAATTTCAGACCCTGGTCGACCAGCTCCCGGTGAAAGCGGCGAATCACGAAACGTTTTTCACGGCCAAGCACGTTTGCCGGGCTCCTGCAGAATTCTTCGGTGCGCTTTTGAAGCGTATGCATCCGCAGGATGTGGCGTTCGAGATTCAGGGCCGGCGGCGTGATTTTCTTGAACCCGTACTGCTTGTGAAACTGGGAATAGACGTTGTCGACGAAACCGCGCGTCTCGGCCGAGAATGCGAGAATTTTTTCGGCCTGTCGCGAGAAGGTTTCGAAGAGGTTTTGCATCGAGCGCATCAAGCCGGCGGTGGTCCAGCTTCCTTCCATGGATTGCGTACTCTTGCCAAGAATTTCGGCCAACTTTTCGTCATTCATGGTATTGAGCAGAATGTCGCCCTGCTTCTTCACCGTTGCCAGCGAAGTGCGGAAGCTTTCCATGTGACGGCCGTATTGCGCCTTGTCAGCCTCGAATTTTGCGAGTAGCTTCTGGGCGAGATCGCGGTTCTTGCCCGAGAGCTTTGCCATTTCCTGAAGTTCGACGACACCGCTCTCGCGCTTGGAAACAAGCGACTCGAGTGACGACTCGACCATACCGCCGACTTCACGCGCAACTGCCGCCCGCAGGATCTGCTGTTTGGCTGGAATGATTTCGTCAGCGATCAAACGCTCGAGCGCCTCGATTCCGCTTTTGTTCAGCAAGTCCGCGTCATCACGAATGCGCGCCAACAAGGCCTTCTGCGCCGAGAGCGCAATGACATGATCACGCGCAATCTCGAGCGTCTGGGCGGTTTCGTCGAGCTGACGATCAACACTGGCATCGATATCACGCTGGCTCTTCAATTCATCCCACGCCAGGTCAACCTTGTTCAGCACTGCGACACGGCGACTGACGTAATCGCGCACGAAATCCTGCCAGATACGCAGATCGGATTTGGTGACTCCGGTATCCAGTGCAAGCAGAAACAGCACGGCATGCGCACTGGGGATCATCGACAGAGTCAATTCCGGTTCCGTTCCAAGCGCGTTTACGCCCGGCGTATCAAGGATTACCAGTCCGCTCTTGAGCAGCGGATGGGGAAAATTGATCAAAGCATGGCGCCAACAGGGGATCTCGACCTTGCCCTGGTTGCGCCTGATTACCGTTGTGGTTACGAAATCGGAATCGTCGAGCAAGCCGAGTGCGGCCGCTTCCTGTATCGAGACCGTCTTGGTATCGGCGAGCTTTGCCATCGCCTCGGCCATGGCATCCTGGGAATCGACGTCGAGCTTGATGCGCACCCATTCAACGGGCTTGTGTTTGAGCGCGCTGATGCTTTCTTCACTCTGGCGCGTCTCGATTGGCAGCAATCGAACAGAGGGTTCCTCGGAGCCATCGTAGAAAATTTCGGTCGGGCACATAGTGGTGCGCCCGACATCGGATGGCAGCAGCCGTTGCCCGTATCCGGAGAAAAACATGGCATTGATCAACTCGGTCTTGCCACGCGAAAACTCGGCAAGAAATGCGAGCATGACGCGATCGTTCTTCAGGCTCTCGACAAGATCGTAAATTCTCAGACTGCGGCGAATGTCTGCGTGTCCATGTGATTCCAGCCAGCTCTGATAGGCCTCTATGGTAGCGCGCAGCTCGTCACGCCATTTTTGGTAGCTGGCTACCTGGTTTTCGAGTTCAGTTTTCATTTGTTCTTGCTAGCTAACCAACGAAGCAATTAGTGCTGTTTCTTCCGCAGTCATGTAATAACGCTCCCGGCGCCCACAGGATTCGCACGCAGGCGCCTGAGAGCCTTGGCAAACCAGCACAATTACGCATGAAATCAGGGACTAATCGCTATCCCCGAAATCACTTCGCGAGGCTGGGCGTCAGCGCGATCGACATCGGTCACGGTAACTGGAGCAAGTTTCATACACGCGGACGAACCGGGCCTGTCCAGGCCCGGAATCAGAAAAGATACCCATGTAGGAATGCTCTTGCGGTCAATCGCATCGGCACAGTAACCACAGCGTGCGAAACCGCCTGTCGAAGTTGACTACAGCATGCGCGCAAAGATCGCGCTCAGATACGCTACCGGCCACATCAGGATGAGCTGGCAGACCACGAGAACGAACAGCGGCGACAGGTCGATACCCCCAATCGCGGGGATGCGGCGGCGAAACACCCCGAGAAAGGGCCGCGTCATGGCATTGAGAATCGGTGCCAGCGGGCTGTAAGGATTCACCCAGGAAAGCACCGCTTGAATGATGGTTGCAACCAGAACAATATAAACGAGCGTCTTGAGCAACTTGACTGCGGACAGGCCAATCAGTGCGACAAAGGTAATGCCGACCGGCGCGCCAAAGTCAAAACCCCTGGCCAACAGCACGGCGGCAATCAGCGCCAACTGCAGCAGCCAGGCCAGAACGAGACTCGAAAGATCATAGCCCCACAATCCGGGGATGACACGGCGCGCCGGGCGCACGACAAAGTC
>JASFUE010000044.1:0-15169 GCA_050050435.1 Burkholderiales bacterium
GGATGGTGGGCGGTCAGGAAGACATGATCGTTGACGTTGCGCTGGATCTGGTCAAAGCCGCCGAAGAAAAGGCCAAGCGCGAGGCGGCCTGAAAAGCTGCCACGCGACCTGATGACTGGGTCGCGTGTTCCTCGCGCATGTTTGTCGGGTATGTAGTTCCGGCATAGCCATTCCGTTGGTCAACTAAGTCTTGACTGAAACAAGAAGTCGGGGTCGCGATGAACCCGCCTTCTTGTTTTGTCCTGTTTCGTCAGCGCCGGCATGCCTGCCAGGCAATTCATTATTGTTTACATCCGTCTGTAAATGGCTAGGTCTGTGTGATCCAGATGCCAAGAATCACCACAATCAAAATCAACGCGGCAATGATCCACAACTTCATCGATGACGCTTGTGCCGATTCCGCAGCAGTTGCCTTTTCCGCGACCGGTTCTTCCGGGGTCTGCGCATCTGCTGTCGTTGCTACTGTTTCGTTGAAGCGCTTGAAGAATTCGTCGGACATTTTGCGCGCAACCCCGTCGATCAGGCGCGAACCGATCTGAGCGAGTTTCCCGCCGACATTGGCCTTTGCTGTGTAGCTCAACAGCGTGGTGTCCCCATCCGGTGAAAGTGTGACTTTGGCAGTACCTTTACCGAAGCCGGCTGCGCCGCCTGAGCCTTCGAATGAAAGCGAGTACGAATCGGGCGGATTCAGGTCGCCAAGCTTCAGTTTGCCATTGAACTTCGCCTTGACCGGCCCGACGGCCGCGGTCATGACGATCTTGTACTGGTTCTCCGAGACTTTCTCAATTGTTTCGCATCCCGGGATGCAGGCCTTCAATATTTCCGGATCGTTGAGCGCCTCCCACACGCGCTGCTGTGGAAGGGGAATGAGCTGCTCGCCGATTATTTCCATTTGATTTGTCTCCGTGTTGGCATCGGATCGTTTTGACTGTGCTGATTAACTGATGCCGATTTTTTTTATTATGCATGGCTTTGGGCACGCTGAGCGAACGTTAATTGGCCGATCGCCGTGCGGGACTTGTCAGGGAGGTTGTCAAACTAAACGATATCGATTCAAGAGATCTGATCTCGGCAAGCCCGATTGCATCAGGTAAGATCGAACCGACAGTTACAGCCGAAACCGTCAACCAGTCCCCGATCTCAGTTGCCAAAGGCGCGGTGCCAGCGCGTTAGCGAGCCCGCTCAGGCTCTCGATGTTGTGCGCGGGCATGAAGGCATCGACGTGCGGCAGCATCAGCCGCACGCCTTCAGCTCGGGGTTCGAAGCCTTTGAAACGCAATAATGGATTGAGCCAGATGAGCTTGCGCGTTGACTTGTGGAGACGCTCCATTTGTTCGGACAATTCGGCGCCTGCTTCGCGGTCGAGCCCATCGCTGATCAGCAGCACGACCGCGTTCTGGCCCAGCACGCGCCTTGACCAGCGCTGATTGAATGTCTTCAGGATCATGCCAATGCGCGTGCCGCCAGACCAGTCGGCCACGGCCCTGGAAACCGAGTCGAGCGCCACGTCAACGTCGCGGTGTTGCAGATGACGCGTGACGTTGGTCAGACGGGTCCCGAACACGAACGTGTGCACCCGGTCGATGTCGTTGGTAATGGCATGCAGGAAGTGCAGGAGCATGCGCGAGTAACGGCTCATCGAACCGGAAATATCACACAGCACGACCAACGGCGGGTGGCGCCGCTGAAATGAGCGCCGTTGCAGCATGATCGAATCAACGCCCGAGCGCAGACTGGTGCGCAAGGTCGCGCGCAAATCGGTCAGATGACCGCGCGGGTTCGGGCGTAGCCTGCGAGTGCGCATCAACGGAATTGGCAGGCGCAGTTTGGCAATGATTCTTTTCGCCTCATTCAGTTCTTCCGTTGTCATCGACTCAAAATCCTGACGGCGCAGATTTTCCGTGGCCGAAGCGCTGATCGTGGCGTCCAGTTCGGTCTCGGCCTCTTCGGCCGCAATCGCGACTTTCCGGGTCAGCCCAAGCGCTTCGGCCACCCGGGCGGAAACGGGTTGCTGTTGTTTTTCGGAATCAGGAAGCGCATCCGGGACGATGCGTTCGAGCGCAGAACGTCTGCGCCAGAAAAGATCGAAAGCCTGGTCGAAAATTTCAAATTGTTCGCGGCGCGAGAGTAGAACCGCTGCGAGTGTCCAGTAAAAATCGTCGCGCCGCATGACACCGGTCATTTGCAGTGCGCGCAGGACATCGAGGACGCGGTCCGGCCCAACCGGCACACCGGCACGGCGCAGCGCGCGTGCGAAGTGCACGACATTGGAAGCAAGAAAACCATGATCCGGCGCGGTGGCTGACTGCATTTGAATGCCGCCCTGAGAACTCAGGGTGTCAATGCCAGCTGTGCGCGGATTTCTGCAAGTATGCGGGATGCTTCGTCGCCGCGAATGCGTTCAACGTCGTCCTGGTACTTGAGCAAAATGCCGAGCGTGTCGTCGACGGTTTCCGGGTCGAGCGATACGCGGTTCAACTCCACCATCGCGTTGGCCCAGTCAATGGTCTCGGCAACACCTGGTGCCTTGAACAAATCCATCGCCCGCAGCTTTTGCACGAACGCAACCACTTGCTGCGACAGGTTTTCGGCAGCTCGTGGCGCCTTGCGCCGTACGATTTCCAGTTCCTGGTCGGCGTCCGGGTAAGCGACCCAATGGTAGAAACAACGGCGCTTGACTGCATCGTGGATCTCGCGAGTACGGTTCGAAGTGATCACCACAATCGGCGGTTTGGCCGCCTTGATCGTGCCGATCTCGGGGATCGTGACCTGGAAGTCGGCCAGGATCTCCAGCAAATAGGCTTCGAAAGGTTCGTCGGTGCGGTCCAGCTCGTCAATCAGCAATACCGGTGGTTGGGCAGCAGCGTCGAGTGCCTGCAACAACGGGCGGCGAATCAGAAAGCGCTCCGAGAAGATATCCTGCGCCAGTTTCTCGCGTGATTCGACGCCTTCGGCTTCAGCGAGCCGGATCTCGATCATCTGGCGTGAGTAATTCCATTCATAGACGGCAGAGGCGATGTCGAGACCTTCATAGCACTGCAGGCGGATGAGGCGTCGCCCCAGTGTGTCAGCCAGCACTTTCGCGATCTCGGTTTTGCCAACACCGGCTTCACCTTCGAGAAAAAGCGGCCGACCCATGCGCAGCGATAGAAACACTGCCGTCGCAAGTGACCTGCCACCGACATAATTGCCGGAAGATAACAGCGACAGGGTGTCGTCTATTGACTCCGGCTGCCCGGCATACTGATCAGCCAACCGCTTTCTCCACGGCGCGTTTGGCCATGACGCTGATCAGGTGTGCGCGATATGCGGCGCTGGCGTGCATGTCCGCATTCAGATCATCGGCAGCAACTTCAATCCCGGCGATGGCATCGGCAGCAAACTTTGCGCTCAGCGCTTTCTCCATCTCGGGCACACGAAACACGCAGGCACCGGCACCCGTAACGGCCACGCGCACACCGTTGGCGGTCTCGGCGACAAAAACGCCGACCAGCGCGTAGCGCGATGCCGGGTTGCTGAACTTCATGTAAGCCGCGCGCTTGGGCTTGGGGAACTGAATTGATTCAACGATCTCCCCTGGTTCAAGCGCCGTCATGAACATGCCGGTAAAAAAATCATCGGCTGCGATCTGGCGCTGGTTGGTTTTCACCGTTGCGCCGAGACCGACCAGTCCGGCAGGATAGTCTGCCGCAGGATCATTGTTGGCGACTGACCCGCCTATGGTTCCCATGTTGCGTACCATCGGATCGCCGATGCTCTCGGCAAGATCCGCCAGGGCGGGAATGCCTTGCCTGATTTCACCGGAAGTGGCGACCTCGGCATGCGTGGTCATTGCGCCTATGGTGACGCCGTTCTTGTCCGCCTTGATGCCGCGCAATTCGGCAATGCCGCCCAGGTCGATGAGGTCCGTCGGTGCGGCCAGGCGCAGTTTCATCGCGGCAATCAGTGTCTGGCCGCCTGCTAGCAGACGGGCATCGTCTGCGCTGCCCATTTTAGCTGCGGCATCAGCGACGCTGCCGGCTTTGTGATAATTGAATTCGTACATGATGCTCTCCGCGGGTTTGGTGATCGTGCTGCGCTGGCAGCACTAAATGTTCATGACCGGTGGTTCTACGCTTTTTTCATGGCGGTAGCGCCAGCTTGCACCGCCTTGACGATGTTGTGATAGCCGGTACAGCGGCACAGGTTGCCTTCCAGTCCTTCGCGAATCTGTTTTTCGTCTGGAACGGGGTGGTGCCGGACCAGTTCGAGTGCGCCCATGATCATTCCCGGAGTGCAGTAGCCGCATTGCAGGCCATGGTGTTCACGAAATGCTGTTTGCATCGGGTGCATGTTGTCCTCGGAAGCGCCGATGCCTTCGATAGTGGTAATGTCGGCGCCTTCTGCCTGCACCGCGAGCAGGTTGCAGGATTTCACCGCTCGCCCGCCGATGTGGATGGTGCAGGCGCCACACTGGGCGGTATCACAGCCGATGTGCGTGCCGGTCAGGCGAAGATGGTCGCGGAGGAAGTCAACGAGCAGGGTGCGTGGCGCTACGTCGGCACTGACGGACTTGCCGTTGACGGTCAGGGATAGCCGGACTGACATGCAGTTTTCCTTGTTGAAACGGTGTTGTAATAAACGGTCTGTTCCGAACTGCGTTTACCGAATCCGGGTGGATCGAAGCTGCGTCGATCACAACCGGCTCTATCGTAAAACGGATTGGTCAGAATAGCCGTTGCGGGCGTTCGCCCCGAACATGAAATGCTAGACAACGTGTACGCGCAATTCAACCTGTGATTGTGACATTGATAGACGACTTGTGCCGCGCCTGTCGTAGAATCGGGTTTTCCGCCGATTCTGCGCGGCGGCACGGTGACACACGCAAACAGACAGGATCATACAGATGGCAAAGTACGGAATAGGACAAGCAATCACCCGCCGCGAGGATTTGCGCCTGCTGCTGGGCACCGGTAAGTACCTCGATGACATGACTCTGCCGGGCGAAGCCCATGTGGCTTTTGTTCGCTCGCCCTATGCCCATGCGCGCATCGTGTCCGTGGATACCTCGGCGGCCAGCGCTCTGCCCGGGGTGGTGGCGGTGTATACCGGCGCTGAAATGAGCGCGGACGGCGTGGGTGCGCTGCCTATCGGTCCGGGGCTGACTCGCGCAGACGGCAAGCCGATGGATGGACCGCCCAACGATCCGCTGGCAGTGGATATCGTACGCTACGTCGGTGAGGCGGTCGCCGCCGTCATCGCCGAAACACGCATCCAGGCCCAGGACGCGGCTGAGCAGATCCAGGTCGAATACGAGGAATTGCCGGCGGTTGTGACGATCGAACAGGCCAGCGCAAAGGACGCGCCGCAAATCTGGCCGGGTGCACCGGGCAACATCGCGGCCCAGACCGAGTTTGGCAAGAAAGACCAGACTGACGCCGGGTTTGCGAAAGCCAAACACGTAACCAGGCTGTCGTTGCATAACCAGCGGCTGGTGCCGGTGACGATGGAGCCGCGCGGCAGCATCGGTGACTTCGACGCAAAGTCCGATCGCGTCATTCTCTGGACCAGTTGCCAGAATCCGGCTGGATTGCAGGCGACTCTGGCCGAAGCGGTACTGAAGATTCCGAAAGAACGGGTGCGGGTGCGCGTGGGCGACGTCGGCGGCGGCTTCGGCATGAAAACCCAGCTCTACCCGGAAGACTGTGTCTGTGCCTGGGCTGCGCGCAAGCTCAAGCGCCCAGTGCATTGGCGGGCCACGCGCAGCGAGGAGTTTCTCGCTGGTAATCACGGGCGTGACCAGAGCAACGAAGCCGAACTCGCATTCGACGCTGACGGCAAGATCCTCGGGCTGCGCGTGAATATCAAGGGCAGTATCGGCGCGCACGCGAACGGGCCCGGAGCAATTATCGTGGTGGCGGTCGGCCCGAAAGTCATCACCGGTGTCTACGATATTCCGGCGTTACATTTGTGCGGCACGGCCTATCTGACCAATACCAACATCGTTGGCGCCTATCGCGGTGCCGGACGACCGGAAATGATTTTCCTGATCGAACGGCTGATGGACAAGGCGGCCGCGGAAATGAAGATTGACCCGGCCGAGTTGCGCCGGCGCAAT
The DNA here is from genome assembly GCA_050050435.1 of Burkholderiales bacterium. GTDB lineage: Bacteria > Pseudomonadota > Gammaproteobacteria > Burkholderiales > Eutrophovitaceae > SG8-40. Next base: position 6,098 of record JASFUE010000044.1, read on the forward strand.
ATGATCCAGCCCGACCAGATGCCTTACACCACGCCGATGGGCGAGAAATTCGACAGCGGTAATTTTCCGCACATGCTGGACCGGATTCTCGAGAAGGCTGACTGGAACGGCTATGAAAAACGCCGCAAGGAATCGACTGCACGCGGCAAGTTGCGTGGCCGTGCGATTTCCACGTTTCTCGAATGGACCGGTGTTGTGCATGAGGAGACCATCGACCTGCACGTCGAGGCCGATGGCAAGGTGCGGGTCTACACGGCGATGCAGGCGATGGGGCAAGGCATCGAGACCAGTTATATCCAGATCCTGTCGGAAACGCTCGATCTGGATCCCGAGTGCATCGAGATCGTGCAAGGTGACAGCGATGTTGCGCAGGGCATTGGCAGCATGGGAAGCCGTTCGCTGTACATCGGCGGATCGGCGATGCAGACCGCATCCAAAGAAGCTGTTGAAAAAGGCCGTGAACTCGCTGCGGACAGTCTCGAGGCAGCAGCGGCTGACATCACCTACGAAGATGGCCGTTTCACGGTCGCCGGTACCGATCTCAGCGTCGACTTGTTCGAGCTGGCGGGCAAGCAGCCGGAAAAGCGCATCGCTATCAAGACGACGCAAAAAGTCGATGGTCCTTCGTGGCCCAATAGCTGTCATGTCTGCGAAGTGGAGATCGATCCCGAGACCGGCGTCACCGAAATCGTTCGTTACACAACCATGGACGATGTCGGCCGGGTGATTAACCCGCTCATCGTGGCCGGACAGGTACATGGCGGAATTGCGCAGGCGGTTGGACAGGCGTTGCTGGAACAGACCTGCTATGACCCGGACTCGGGTCAGCTGCTCACTGGTTCGTTGCTCGACTATTGCCTGCCGCGCGCCGATGATTTGCCTTCGATCGATCAGAACGCGGACGAATCAACGCCGTGCAAGATCAATCCGCTGGGGGCAAAAGGTGTGGGCGAACTCGGGACCGTCGGTGGCACGCCAACCGTGCTCAATGCCGTGCTCGATGCCTTGCGCTCGCTTGGAGTGCAGACCATAGAAATGCCGGCGACACCGGAAAAGATCTGGCAGGCGATCAGAGCAGCGAAGAAGGCGGCTTGAGCGTCAGTTAATGCTTGCCCTGGCGGGCTCTTGCGCTGAACGTGGATTGTCCAGCGATCAACCGGGGGCGCGTCAGGTATTCAGCTTGTTCGTGACATGACGGGCAATGGCCAGGCATGAGGTCAGGCCCGGCGACTCAATGCCGAACAGGTTGACCAGACCGGGCACGCCGTGATCGGCCGGCCCGTCGATGCGAAAGTCGGCAGCGGGCTCGTTCGGCCCGGAAATTTTCGGGCGAATGCCGGTATAGCCCGGTTGCAATTGTCCGTTCTGCAGGTCCGGCCAATAACGGTGAATCGCGTCATAGAACATCGGCTCACGGGATGAATCGAATGAGTAGTCGATGCCATCCACCCAGTTCAGGTCGGGGCCAAAGCGCACCTGGCCACCGAGATCGAGCGTGACGTGCACGCCGAGAAATGCGGTATGTGCCACCGGGTAGACGAGGTGGTTGAATGGCGACTTGCCTGACAGCGTGTAGTAGTGTGCTTTGGCAAAATAGGCCTGCGGGATCGAATCTTCGGGTAGTCCTTTGATCAGGCGCGCAACATCAGGCGCGCACAAGCCAGCAGAGTTGATGACGGCGTTGCAGATGATGGACATCGGCTCGGCACCGCCGACTTCAATTTCAATGCCTTCACCGGTAACGCGTCCAGATTCGATCGGGCTTTTGAACACCGCCATTGCGCCTGCGTTCTCGGCATCGCCCTGCAGGCTGAGCATCAGGGCGTGACTGTCGATGATGCCTGTGGACGGAGAAAACACGCCGGCGACACCGCGCAAGGCCGGCTCCAGTTCGGACAATTCCTGCGCCGACAACAGGCGCAGATCGTCAACGCCGTTAGCGGCGGCTTTGTCGATGTAGCTGGCAACTGCTGCGCGTTCCGAGTCATCCGCTGCCACGATGACCTTGCCTATTTGCCGGTGCCCGATATCGCGTTCCCGGCAGTAGGCGTAGAGCAACTGCTTGCCCTCTACGCAAAACCGCGCCTTGAGGGAATCTTTCGGGTAATAGATGCCAGCATGGATCACTTCGGAGTTGCGCGAACTGGTGTGGGTGCCGATCGCGTCCTCGGCTTCGAGTATGATCACCTCGCGGCCGGCGAGTGCGAGCTCACGCGCAACGGCCAGTCCTATTACACCGGCGCCAATGACAGCACAGTCTATCTTCTCGCTCACTCCTGAGTTCCTTGCAAGGCAAACATATCCGGATCGAAACAGCGCGTAATGGTAACCGATCAACGCAATCTGTCCGCGCCGGCACAGACGTGGAGCCTCGAATGGATCCAGCGATCACCGATGTTCGATCCGCTGGCCCCGGTTGCGAGCCGGTTGCCGGCAAACAACTGGCCTGACATTGCAGATCTGAATGCAATGCCCGGCATCAGTGACGGAGCTATCGTAAATGCGAGCGGGAAACCGATTCATTTCGTCGAGCAAACGGGCAAGGCGACACGTTTCGAAGACGAATTCGAGCCGCGGACCTATCTGCGGGGAGAGGTTCTGGTTCGGCGGCAGAGCTGGCACGACCTATTCAATGCCCTGGTTTGGATGACGTTTCCACGGGCTAAAGCGTCGATCAATGCGCGTCATTTTGTCTTGCTGAGAGAGAGCACCGGCAGGCAGCGCACGTCAGCCGGTGATGCACTGACGCATTTCGACGAGGACGGAGTAGTGGTCATTTCGTCGAACCGGCATTTGCTGCAATTGCTGCGGGATTTCCGTTGGAAGGATTTGTTCTGGCATCGTCGCGATGCCGTTGGCGCCGAGATGCGTTTCCTGCTGTTCGGTCACGCAATGTATGAGAAGGCGTTGCGGCCATTTGTCGGCATGACCGCGAAGTCGGTGTTGCTGCAAATGTCCACCAGCGCGCTTGAGCTCGAACACGCTGCGCTCAATGACCTGGTTGATGCGCAGTTGGCAACCAGTATTCGCGACCCGGGCCAGTTCACGCGCGGCCGTGCTCTGGCGCCGTTACCGGTTCTGGGCGTTCCAGGCTGGTGGCCGCGGAATGATTCAGCCGGATTTTATGAAGACACTTCGCACTTCAGACCGGGACGGCGGGCCGACTCGTCTTCGGGCTGATCGACGATCTCGAAGATGGCAGCCTGATTGCGCCCATTCTCCTTGGCTTGATACAGCGCGCGATCAGCCTTGTCGACAAGGATGTCGATATTTCCACCGTCCTCGGGGTAACTGGCCAGGCCCAGGCTGATGGTGGTATTCAGATAGGTGCCGCGAACGTCGAACTGGGAAGTCTCGACAGATTTGCGGATACGTTCTGCAGTCTCCAACGCGCCTCGCCGATCCGTTTCCGGGAGCAGAATGGTGAACTCGTCACCCCCGTAGCGGGCGACGGTGTCCGAGCGTCTAAGCTCCTCGCAGACTTTTCGAATCAGGTGCTGCAACAACCGGTTGCCTGCTTCATGGCCGTGAGCGTCATTGACCGCCTTGAGATTGTCCGAGTCGATCATGACAATCGACAGGGGATGGTTATGGCGCACGGACTGCCGGAAGGTGCGGCGCAGGATCGCGGAAAAGGCACGCATGTTGTAGACACCGGTCAGTTCATCAGTGTCGGATATCCGTTTGATCTTGGCGACGGCGTAACGAATGTCCGCACGCAACATGGTGGTGAAATAGGCCACCAAAACGACCGGTGCGACCAGTGAAAGTGTCGAGCCCCAATACGAAAATGAATCCAGTGTGTTCCTGCTCGGGTCATGCGCCATCACGAAATAGCATCCGACCACGATCAGCGTTTCGATGGTCGTGACCAGCTTGCCCATTATGAGGGCGCTGGCAATGATGGGTAGCAAGTAGAGGTTCAGCAAGGGGCTGAATATCTGCCCGGAATACCAGACCACCCAGGTGGTAAACAGGATCATGAACAGGGTCTCGACGCAGAGTTTTGCGAGCGACTCCTTGTTGTAGAACTGTACGTAGTGCAGGGCGAGGATGAATGCCCCCATAAAAAACAGCGCCATGTAAATCGCGGCGCCGCTTTCTCCTTCCGGGCCGACCGCAACAAGGTAGACGAGGACAAGGACGAGCAGCAACCATTCGATTTCCGCAATCGTGCGAGCAAAACCTTTCAGTTCGTCTTGCTCGGGTGCAAGGGTGAACGCGTCTACTTTACGCATCTCAGTTCATGGATTCTGGGCCGGACCAGGACGGCGGTTTAGCAGGGCTGACCGGAATCAACCTTTGTCTCGAGATTTCTCGCGTTTCGTTGCAACAAATATACCGTCGGCGCGTCCGGCAAGATGTCACGCGCCATGCGGCTCGACAGGTCGGCAAATACGGAGTGCATGATGCCATTTGAAGTCGACAGGGAATCGTTCGGCTTGACCGGACGTGTCTCCCGCAGTGCCACCCGTTACGCCCTCGGGAGCTTTATGGTGGGGTTTTGGTATCAGTAAGCGCTTACACGCCTTGTCTGTTTGACAGACGGATTCGAACCGTCCTAAACTCCGTTCACAGATTAGAGTTAGTCTAATTCCTGTCGGCTTCAGCGGCTGTGATGTGGGCTGAACTGCCCCGGGCCGCGCTATCTTAATTTATTGAGGAGACTTCTTAAAATGGCTGCACTGAAGGGTTCGAAAACGGAAACAAGCCTCAAGGAGGCATTCGCTGGTGAATCTCAGGCGAACCGGCGCTACCTGTACTTTGCCAACAAGGCAGACGTAGAAGGTCAAAATGATGTCGCGGCCGTATTTCGCTCGACCGCCGAAGGCGAAACCGGACACGCTCATGGCCACCTCGAGTATCTCGAGCAGGTCGGAGATCCGGCGACCGGACTGCCGATCGGCCGTACTCGCGAGAATCTGAAAGCGTCGATTGCCGGCGAAACCCACGAATACACCGACATGTATCCGGGTATGGCGAAAACGGCACGCGATGAAGGTTTCGACGAGATCGCCGACTGGTTTGAAACGCTGGCCAAGGCCGAGCGGTCGCATGCGAACCGTTTCCAGAAGGCGTTGGACGCACTGGAGGACTGAGTATCGCATTATGGCTGCGTCCTGACGCAGCCACGCAATAGACAGATCGCGAGTTGTTCGTCCCGCGACAGGGCAACTCGCGGTTCTTTTTTAAGTTCCGACAAAGATTGCCTGGACAAATGCGCGAAGGAAGCCTCGAAGCACCGACCCGCCATCCGATCGACTGGAAGTCGAAGGATTACTACGACGAAAACAAGCTCTTCGCCGAGCTCGAGCGGGTGTACGACATCTGCCATGGTTGCCGACGATGCGTCAGCTTGTGTACTGCGTTCCCCACTTTGTTTGACCTTGTCGACGAGAGCAAGACCATGGAAGTCGATGGCGTTGACAAGCAGGATTACTGGAAAGTGGTCGACAAATGTTACCTGTGCGACATGTGCTATATGAGCAAGTGTCCGTACGTGCCGCCGCATGAATGGAATGTCGACTTTCCTCATTTGATGTTGCGCGCCAAGGCGCTGAAGTACAAAAAGGGCGGGGCGCGTTTTCGCGACAAGATGCTCTCGAGCACCGATGCAATCGGCAAGCTGGCCTCGATTCCCGTGGTCGTGCAGATGGTCAACGCCGTAAACAGGAACGGCGCGACTCGCAAGTTGATGGAATCAACTCTGGGTATTGATGCCAAGCGGGAATTGCCCGAATACAGTAGCGCAACGTTTCGCAGGCACGCGCGCATGCGCAACGATTTCCCGGTCAAGGACGGCAAGAACACGCCAGGGAAGGTGGCGATTTTTTCCACCTGTTACGTCAATTACAACGAACCGGGGATCGGGCAGGATCTGGTCCGTATTCTGGAACACAACGAGATTCCGGGCACCGTGGTCGAGAAAGAAGCGTGTTGCGGCATGCCCAAGCTGGAACTGGGCGATTTGGAGGCAGTGGCAAAACTCAAGGAAAAGAACATCCCGGTGCTCGCGCATCTTGCGCGCGAAGGATATGCAATTCTGACCCCGGTTCCGTCGTGCACGCTCATGTTCAAGCAGGAATTGCCATTGATGTTCCCCGAGGACGATGACGTGCAGATGGTCGCGCAGGCGATGTTCGACCCGTTCGAATACCTGGTCTTGCGTAATCGGGATGGCTTGCTCAAGACCGATTTCACGAAACCGCTGGGCATGGTCTCGTACCACATCCCCTGTCACCTGCGGGTGCAGAACATGGGGCAGAAAACACGCGAGATGCTGGAGAAGGTCCCGGATACCGAGGTCACCACGGTTGAGCGCTGTTCCGGCCACGACGGCACCTGGGGCGTCAAAACCGAATACTTCGCAGATTCGATGAAGATCGGGCGCCCTGTGTTCCGGCAGATGGCCGAGGCGCAACCGGATTACATCAGCTCCGACTGTGCCATTGCCGGGCGGCACATTGCCCAGGGAATACGCGATTCGGGCAAGAGCCCGGGTGAAAAACAGCATCCGTTGACGCTGATACGCATTGCGTACGGTATCTAGGTTTCAATCAGGAGATACAAATGATGGCAGCAATCAGTCGAACCAGCCTCATGTCACTCGAGGAGTACGCCTCCCGGCGAAAGGAGTTTCGTGCACGGGTCATGGCGCACAAACACAATCGCAAGATACACCTCGGTGAGCATGTCACTCTGCTTTTCGAGGACGAGCTGACAATTCGCTATCAGGTTCAGGAGATGTTGCGCGCCGAGCGCATTTTCGAGGAAGAAGGCATAGTCGATGAGCTCAATGCCTATAACCCGCTCGTACCCGATGGCAGTAACTGGAAAGTGACCATGCTCATCGAGTATCCAGATGAAGCGGAGCGCAAGAATGCGCTTGGCAGGCTGATCGATGTCGAGGACAAAGTCTGGGTTCGAGTCGGAGACCAGGCGAAAGTCTACGCGATCGCCGACGAGGACCTGGAGCGCGAAACGAGCGAGAAAACCTCTTCGGTGCATTTCCTGCGATTTGACCTGACCGTCGAGATGAAAAATGGTCTGAAGAATGGTCAGACGCTGGCAATGGGCATCGACCATCCGAATTATCAGGTAACGCTCGAAGCGGTGCCGGAGGCAATCAGGCAGTCGCTGATCAACGATTTGCAGCTTTAGCCGGGCGGGGCGTGTCCAACTGCCCCGGACCTACGTAAAATGTCGAACGGCCACCATGGGGTGGCCGTTTGGCTGAATAATCGTTCAAAATAACCATTCAAGCGTAGCTTGGACAACCGTGCGGCCAGTGCAATGACAATGATCAGCGAGATAGAGCGCAGGATGTCGCGGCTCGGGTTACCGGTCGCGTTATCGCTGTGGGATGGCAGTACCATCAACCCCAAGGGAACGGCGAAAATCCATCTCACCCTCAAGTCTCCGCAGGCAATTTCTTCCCTGGTGCGACCCACCCTTGGAAAAATTGCCAAAGCCTATGTGGAGGGGCAGATTGACATCGAAGGTGATGTGCGTGAGACGATCCAGATAGGTGAGCGGCTCGTATCCGACCACGCCAGTACCTACCAGCGGCGTTCGGCCGTATTCAACTGGTGGCGGCACACGCGTCCTGCTGACAGGCGCGCAATCCAGCACCATTATGACGTTGGCAATGAGTTCTATGGACTGTGGCTTGATCGCAACAGGGTTTACTCATGCGCCTATTTCAAGACCGATGACGACAACCTGGACCTGGCGCAGGAGCAGAAACTCGACCATATCTGTCGCAAATTGGCGCTCAAGCCCGGAGAGCGTTTTCTCGATATCGGTTGCGGATGGGGCGCGCTGATCATATGGGCGGCACGTCATTACGGGGTCAAGGCCACCGGTATCACCCTGTCTGATGAGCAGCACGCCTACGCCAACCAGCGTATCAGGGAACTGGAACTGGAAGACTGCTGCGAAGCGCGCCTGATGGACTATCGCGACGTTGCGACCGAGCAGCCGTTCGACAAGATTGCCAGCGTCGGGATGTTCGAGCACGTTGGCAAGAAGAACCTGCCGGTGTATTTCGAGAAGATATTCTCGCTGCTCAAACCCGGGGGGCTGGTGATGAACCACGGAATCACCACCAATTCCCTTGATGACCGTGCGCTGGGCAGCGATATTGGCAAATTCGTCGATGAGTACGTTTTCCCCGGCGGTGAACTGGTCCATGTTTCCCGGGTGATTCGCGAAATGTCGACCCAGGGCCTGGAAATGTGGGACACGGAATGCCTGCGCCCGCATTATGCAAAAACGCTGTGGGACTGGGTTTCCCGGCTCGAGGCCAAGGCCGGGCGAGCCCGCGAACTGGTCGGTGAGAGGCGCTACCGGATCTGGCGTATCTACATGGCTGGCTCGGCCTACGCGTTCGAACGCGGGTGGATCTCGATTTTCCAGATCCTTGCCGGCAAGCCACTCGAAGACGGATCGTTGCCGCACCCGTTGACGCGCGAATACATGTATGCCGCCAAAGCCTGACAGTACGGTCTCGCTGGCCGTTGCTCTGGCGCTTGCGAGTTTGCTGGTGGTTGCGTGTGAGCCGACCGGACCCCCGGTAGACCGTGACGTCGAAAAAATGGAATCGTTCAAACACGAGGACTTTGGCAAGACAGGCAAGGAGTGGCGCGAATCGGACACTGAACTCCCACCGTACCCGCAGGAGGGCAATCTTTTGCGGGCCTACATCACCGGCCTGACCGCTTTCACGTTCTGGATCGATGCCAAATCAATCAGCATCGGTGATGACGGTGTGGTTCGCTATACCCTGGTCGCGCGATCTTCGTCGGGGGCCGACAACGTCAGCTTTGAAGGGATGTTGTGCAAGAAGTCCGAGTACAAGACCTATGCAATCGGCTCGATCGACAAGACCTGGGTGCCTGTGGCCAATCCAACGTGGAAGCCGGTGAAGAATCCGGGCATCAACAAATACCACTACGACCTGCACCGTTTTTATTTCTGTCCTCACAAGATCGTGCCGCGTGATGCTGGCGCTGTGATTACCGCGATCAAAGGTGGCATTCCGTATCCTGGTCCGTACTATTGAGGGCCGAC